>CAYOSZ010000034.1:0-1644 GCA_964406715.1 uncultured Ignavibacteria bacterium
TTTATCAGCAGAGGATGTTCCCACCAATGCCACTTTTGTAGATTCAGGCAATGGGGCAGGATCGTTTATTTTCACTCCTGACTATGATCAGTCCGGGCTGTACAGTGTAACATTCATTGCCTCCGACGGTAGTCTAGCGGACTCCGAGATCGTCTCCATAACCGTAGACCACGTGAATCGTGAACCGATTCTGGCCTCAATCGGTCCCAGGAGCGTGCTGGAGGGGGCGCACATCGGATTCCTTGTCACTGCATCCGATCCCGATAGCGATTCCCTGATTTTGTCCGCCGAGAATCGACCCATTAACTCCAGCTTCACCGACTCGGGCAACGGAAAGGGGATTTTCGAGTTCGACCCGGATTATACCCAGTCAGGAGTTTATTATGTGACATTCAAGGTGAGCGATTCTATTCTGGCAGATTCTGAGGTAGTCCAGATAACGGTTATTGAAGCGGGAAACCAGGCGCCTGTACTGGATTTGATTGGTCCCAAGACCGTTGCTGAGGCGGAGACGCTGCAATTCAGATTCCACGCCACCGATCCCGACGGGGATATTCCCGCTCTGTTTCTAAGAAACAACCCCGCAAACTCGACTTATTCCGATTCAGGGAACGGCGCGGGTGCGTTCACATTTGCCCCAAACTATGATCAGGCGGGAACCTACTTTGGCACCTTTGCCGCAACAGACGGGGCTCTCACAGACAGCGAGGTTGTCGAGATAACGGTGACCAATGTCAATCGACCGCCTGAGTTAGACTCGATGGGTCCGAAGAGCCTTGCAGAGGGTGAAACCTTAGAGTTCAGGATACATGCCTCTGATCCGGATTTGGATTTGATTGTGCTCGATACTGCGAATGTTCCTCTGAATGCCGTTTTTGTGGATTCAGGTAATGGTGCCGGATCGTTTACCTTCACTCCTGATTTTACTCAGGCCGGAATATACAATGTCACCTTCTTTGCCAACGACACCTTGGGAGGTGAAGACAGTGAGGTGGTTCAAATCACCGTGACGGAGTTTGGCAATCATGCACCGGAACTGGATTCTATCGGGTCACAGACGGTTTTGGAAGGGGACACCTTAGAGTTCAGGATACATGCCACTGATATTGATTTGGATTCTATAATTTTGGACACGTTGGATGTTCCTGTGAATGCTGTTTTTGTGGATTCCGGTAATGGAGCAGGTTCGCTTGTCTTTACTCCGGATTATACTCAATCTGGTACGTATGATGTGACCTTTATTGCCTCGGATGGTTCACTGGCAGATAGTGAGATAGTCCAGATAACAGTTGATCATGTTAATCTCGCTCCTGAGTTGGATTCCATAGGACCCAAAGTAGTTGTGGAGGGTGATACCTTAGAATTCAGAATTCATGCTTCTGATCCGGACTTGGATGCGATAACATTGGACACTTCGGGTGTCCCTTTGAATGCTACCTTCGTTGACTCGGGCAATGGTGCGGGTTCATTTGTGTTCACCCCCGACTTTACCCAAGCTGGTGTCTACAATGTAACTTTCACCGCTTCTGACGGTGTATTGGTTGATACGGAGGTTGTCGAAATAACGGTCACCGAATTCGGAAATCAGCCTCCTGTGGTTTCTGACATACCGGATCAGACTATCTCAGAGGGTGAGTCTTTCGT
>CAYOSZ010000034.1:1744-10727 GCA_964406715.1 uncultured Ignavibacteria bacterium
CCACCATCACCACTCCGGGAGTTGACTGGAATGGTTCGGAGGTCATTACCTTCCGAGCTACAGATCCGGGTGGTGCTTATGATGAAGATGTGACCATGTTTACCGCCACTGCGGTGAACGATGTGCCCCTGTTGGATTCCATAGGTCCACAGTCGGTTATTGAAGGAGATACTCTCGAATTCAGAGTTCACGGCACGGATATAGACGGAGATTCTCTTATCCTGAGTGCTCTGGATGTTCCTATCAATGCCTCCTTTACCGATTCAAGCAACGGTGCCGGGTCATTCTTATTCACTCCGAGCTTCACTCAGGAAGGGGTGTACACGGTCACCTTCATAGTCTCAGATGACTCTTCGGCAGATAGTGAAGTCGTGGACATCACCGTGACGGAATTCGGGAATAATCCACCGGCATTGGATTCTATAGGTCCCCAGGCGGTGGATGAAGGCTATACTTTGGAGTTGAGGATACACGCCGTTGATCTGGACGCAGATTCTATCATACTGACCGGTTTGGACGTTCCCACCAACGCCGGTTTTGTAGACTCAGGCAACGGAGCGGGTTCATTTGTGTTCACTCCCGACTTCACTCAGTCAGGGGTCTACCCCGTGACCTTCATCGCCTCGGATGGCTCTCTGGCTGATACCGAGGTAGTTGATATCACGGTTGACCACGTCAATTTAGCTCCAGTTTTGGATTCAATTAGATCCAGGACTGTGATCGAGGGCGGGCATCTGGCTTTCCTCGTTACTGCTTCTGATTTCGACGGCGATTCGCTTACATTATCAGCCGAGAACGTGCCCCAAAATGCCAGCTTCACCGACTCGGGTAACGGAACAGGCAGATTTGAATTTGACCCGGGCTATGCGCAATCAGGATTCTATTATGTGATATTTAAAGCCAACGATTCGGCTTTAACCGACTCTGAGATAGTCGAGATAAGGGTGATTGATGCCGGTAATCAACCTCCTGTTCTGGATTCAATTGGTCCCCAATCCGTGGCCGAGGTGGAGACTCTTAAAATCCGGGTTCATGCCACAGACCCGGATGGCGGCACTCCTGCCCTGTTCGTCAGGAACAATCCCGCCAATTCCACCTTTGTCGATTCGGGGAACGGAGCAGGCACATTCACCTTCGCGCCGAATTACAATCAGGCAGGGCTTTATTACGTGACCTTTGCCGTTACCGACGGCGTGCTATTGGACAGCGAGGTGGTGGAGATCACGGTTGACAACGTTAACCGGCAACCTGTGCTGGATTCCATTGGACCTCAAACGGTCGAGGAGGGCAGCACTTTAGAATTGAGGATACATGCCTCTGATCCGGACTTAGACTTGCTCATACTTGACACCCTGAACGTACCGGAGAATGCGGTCTTCGTTGATTCTGGCAATGGAGCCGGATCGTTTACCTTCATTCCCAGCTTTACCCAGGCAGGGACATATTTCGTAACCTTCATTGTAAACGACACCCTGGGAGGCTCAGATAACGAGGTGGTGGAGATCACTGTAACAGAGTTCGGAAACAATTCACCAGAACTGGATTCCATAGGACCTCAGGTGGTTGACGAGGGGGACACCCTCGAGTTCAGGATTCATGCCACCGACCCGGACGTGGATTCCATAATACTGGACACTCTGAATGTTCCTTTGAACGCTACTTTCGTTGACTCTGGAAATGGTGCAGGTTCGTTTGTATTCATTCCTGACTATACCCAGGCTGGCACGTATGACGTTACCTTAATAGCATCAGACGGTTCTCTGGCAGACAGTGAGGTGGTCCAGATCACGGTAAATCACATCAACTTGCCTCCAGTGCTGGATTCCATCGGATCTCACACGGTGATAGAAGGCGACACTCTTGAATTCAGGGTACATGCTTCCGATCCTGATTTGGATTCGCTTACCCTGGATGCTTTAGATGTTCCGGTGAATGCGGTATTTGTTGATTCGGGCAACGGAGCAGGGTCATTCTTCTTTACTCCGGATTTCACCCAGTCGGGAACACATTTTGTTACCTTCATCTCCTCGGACAGCTCATTGGCCGATAGTGAAGTGGTTCAGATTACCGTGGTGGAGTTTGGCAATATTGCACCGGAGTTAGATTCGATAGGATCTCAGACGGTAGTTGAGGGTGGTACTTTAGAGTTCAGTATACATGGTACAGATACAGATGGTGATTCTATTATCTTAGACACTTTGAATGTTCCTTCCAACGCCACCTTTGTGGATTCGGGCAACGGTGCCGGCTCGTTTGTCTTCACTCCGGACTTCACCCAGTCAGGAGTATACGACGTCACCTTCATGGCTTCGGACGGTTCACTGTCGGACAGCGAGGTGGTTGAAATCACGGTTACCGAGTTTGGCAATCACGCACCGGAACTGGATTCGATAGGATCTCAGACGGTAGTTGAGGGTGGTACTTTAGAGTTCAGGATACATGCTACGGACATAGATGCCGATTCCATCATGCTCAGTGCTTTGGACATTCCTACCAACGCTACCTTTGTGGATTCGGGCAACGGAGCGGGATCGTTCACATTTGTTCCGGAGTACAACCAGGCAGGTGTGTATCCTGTTACCTTCGTTTCTTCGGACGGATCCCTGGCCGATAGTGAGGTGGTCCAGATAACGGTAACCGAGTTTGGCAATATAGCTCCGGTTCTGGATTCGGTAGGTCCACAATCGGTAATAGAGGGTGAAACCTTAGAGTTAAGAATACACGCTACGGATATAGATGGAGACTCCATCATTCTGGATACCCTGAACGTTCCGGCTAATGCGGTTTTCGTGGATTCCGGAAATGGTGCCGGCTCATTTGTCTTCACTCCTGACTTCACTCAGGCTGGCGTATACTATACCACCTTCATTGCCTTCGATGAATCACTGGCGGACAGCGAGATGGTTGAAATCACGGTGACAGAGTTCGGAAACCATGCACCGGAGCTGGATTCCATCGGGCCGCAATCAATTTTAGAAGGAGACACCCTTGAACTAAGGATACATGCTGCAGACCTGGATGCAGATTCTCTGGGGCTGAGTGCTTTAGATGTTCCTTCAAATGCCAGCTTTGTGGACTCCGGAAACGGCGCCGGCTCACTTGTCTTCACGCCAGACTTTACGCAGGCAGGAGTCTATCCGGTTACCTTTATAGCCTCCGACGGTTTGCTGGCTGATACCGGGGTGGTCAATATCACGGTGACCGAGTTCGGCAACAATGCCCCTGAGTTGGATTCCATCGGACCGCAGACGGTCATCGAAGGGAACACCCTGGAGTTGAGGATACATGCTATCGATTTGGATTCAGATTCCATAATCTTGGACACTGTGGACGTTCCTACCAACGCCACCTTTGTTGATTCCGGCAATGGTGCGGGATCATTCACATTCACACCTAGCTACACTCAGGCGGGTATCTTTTACGTGACCTTCATCGCGTCAGACGAATCTTTGGCGGATAGTGAGGTGGTCCAGATAACGGTAACCGAGTTCGGCAACAACGCGCCGGTGCTGGATTCAATAGAGCCTCAAACGGTTGTGGAGGGAGATACTCTGGAGTTCAGAGTTCATGCCACCGACTTGGACGAAGATCCCTTTGTCCTTGACACGTTGAATATGCCTCCCCATGCCACCTTTGTTGACTCAGGAAACGGCGCGGGTTCATTCTTCTTCACGCCGGACTTCACTCAGTCCGGAGTATTGTACGTTACATTCATCGCTTCAGATGCCTCTTTGGCTGACAGCCAGGTGGTGGAGATAACGGTGACTGAGTTCGGCAATCATCCACCGGAACTGGATTCTATAGGACCCCAGGCCGTGCCCGAGTTGGATACTCTGAGGCTCAGGATACAGGCCAGCGACATTGACGGCGATTCGCTGATTTTGGACACCTTAAATGTTCCTCTGAATGCGGCATTCGTGGATTCGGGAAATGGTGCGGGTTCTTTCACTTTTGTCCCGGACACCGGTCAAACCGGGACCTACTACGTAACCTTCATCGCCTCGGATACGCTTCTGGCAGACAGTGAGATAGTGGAGATCACGGTGAGTGAGTGGTCCAACCGTCCACCGGTTTTAGATTCCATTGGGCCCAAGAGCGTTTCTGAAGCAGGCAGTTTGACGGTTGCGGTTTCCGCTTATGACCCTGACGGCACCATACCGCTTCTGGCTATCGATAATCTGCCTGATAATGCCACTTTCGTGGATAGCGGGAATGGACACGGGTTGTTCCGCTTCTATCCCGACTTCTACCAGGCTGGCATTGATACGGTCACTTTCCAGGCCATAGATACCAGCCAATCACCCGAATTGAGTGACATTGAGAACGTGTTGATTACCATTCTGGAGGTTAATCAGCCTCCGGTTATCGACTCAATAGGTCCCAAAACGGTCAGAGCCGGTGACACGCTCAGGATACGTGTTGTAGGCAGTGATCCAACGGATCCAGACGGTGGATTGCTTCATCTTTCCGCCTTGGGTTTACCCCAAAACGCAACTTTCCAGGATAGCGGTGGTGGAATAGGAGGCTTCAGGTTCATTCCCGATTATTCTCAGGTTGGGGTGGACACGGTCAACTTCCGCTGCACCGATGAGGGGACTCCCCCCATGACTGGGTCCCGCAAGGTGGAGATCACAGTCACCGAGGGTCCCAACCGACCACCGGTCCTTGATGCAATCGGATATAAGATGGTTAACGAGGGTGATACCTTGGAGTTCAGGGTACATGCCACCGATGTGGATGGCACCACCCCGCAGCTTTATACCAGCCAGCCTCTTCCCACCAATGCTTCCTTCACGGATTCGGGAAATGGTGCTGGCAGCTTCCTGTTTACTCCCGCCTATAACCAGTCGGCCATCTACGAGATCACCTTCTATGCCAGCGACGGAGACCTTATAGATCATGAACAGGTGCTTATCCAGGTGAAGGAGGCGGGGAATCAAATTCCTGTTTTGGATTCCATCGGATCCCAGACCATGATGGAGGGTGATTCCTTGATCTTCATGGTAAGAGCTGCCGACCCGGACAGCACCATCCCCGAGCTCAGCGTGGATAGTTTGCCCTTCGGTGCTTTCTTCACCGACAGCGCCAACGGAACGGGACTGTTTGAGTTTTATCCGGTCTATGTGCAGTCAGGCGTTTACGATCTGATCTTTATGGCCTCTGACGGAGAGCTCATAGACAGTGAACTGGTCCAGATAACAGTGACCGAGGCGGGAAATCAGCCACCGGACTTCGTCGACTCCATTGGTCCCAAATCTGTTACCGAGAGGAAGTGGTTGAGCTTTTTGGTTACCGCTTCCGATCCGGATAGCACCACCACACCCTCCTTGAGGGCAAGCGACCTGCCGCCATCAGCCATCTTTACTGACAATGGCAACGGCACCGGTACCTTTAATTACCAGCCCACCTTTGAAGAACAGGGGGTTTATTTAACTCTGTTCGAAGCGATCGATTCTGTGGATACGCTTCTGAAGGGCTGGGAGCTGGTAGAGATAACGGTGATCGACTCCAATCGATATCCTCTGGTGACGGTTGACCCTGCTGATACTGTCTACTTCAAAGTAAATGAGGGGGACACAACCATGTTCAGGATAATCGGCACCGATCCAGATGGTTCCATCCCCACCCCGCATGTGACGCCGATGCTTGAAAATGCTACGCTTGTGGACAGCGGAAATGGAGTAGGATTATATATCTTTACCCCGGATTATACCCAAGGAGGGTACCCGTTCCCCAACACCTATCCTGAATCCGTCTTTGTAGTGGATGAATTTTATCCTGACACCATATGGTACGACCAGACACTGGAGATATGGATATATGACGTTCCCGAGCCACCTGGTTTCGTGCCCATAAATGACACCACCATGGTGGAGGGAGATACGCTGGACATCCATGTGGTTACCACATCCGTTGTGGACACACCCAGCCTGCAGGTCATACAGTCACCCATGAATTCCTCCCTGGTTGACAGTGGTAATGGTCGGGGATGGTTCCGTTTCAGGCCAGACTTCACCCAGGGCGATTCCGCGTACCAGGTAGGGTTCATTGCCACCAACAGGGGGTTGGCTGATACCGAATATGTCCAGATAACCGTGCTGGAGTGGGGAAATCATACACCAACCCTGGATCCCATCGGTCCCCAGACCATAGGCGAGGAACAGGTGTTGACCTTCCGCATCCATGCCAGCGATGTGGATGGAGACTTAATCGTTCTGGATACGGTGAACGTGCCCACAAATGCCACCTTTGTCGATTCGGGAAATGGTGCCGGTTCCTTCGTCTTCCATCCGGATTGGACTCAAACAGGAGTATATTACGTCACCTTCATTGCTGGGGATGGTTCTCTGGCAGACAGTGAGGTGGTGGAGATCACCGTAACAAATGTGGATCAGCCCCCGGTTTTGGATTCCATCGGAGCAAAGACCGTGGCTGAAGGAGAGACGTTACAGTTCAGGGTGCACGCCACGGATTTGGACAGTGACAGTTTGGTCTTGACCGCCGGTCCTCTGCCCACCCATGCTACCTTTGTGGATTCCGGCAACGGTGCAGGTTCGTTCACCTTCATGCCTGACTTCTACCAGTCAGGGGATAGAACGGTTTTCTTCTCCGTATCCGATCTGGTGTCTACAGATTACGAGATGGTCGTCATTACCGTGACCAATACGCTCCAGCCTCCGGATCTGGATTCAATAGGATCACGGAGCGTTTGGGAGGCAGACACCTTGGAATTCAGGATCAGTGCCACCGATCCGGACGGAGACCCGATCATCTTCAGCGTGGAGAACAATCCGCCCAATTCCTACCTTGTCGATTCGGGTAACGGTGCCGGAGCATTCTTGTTTACTCCCAGCTACATCCAGGGCGGACAGCATCTGGTCACCTTCAAGGCTACGGATACCACCAGTGCAGTGGACAGTGAGGTGGTAACCATAACGGTATATGAGATGGGAAATCAGCCGCCGGTCTTGATTCCCTTGCCGGACAGCGTGGAACCGCTGGTAGACGAAACCTGCAGATTACACGTTTATGCCATCGATCCGGATGGGCCGAGCATCAACTTAAGTGTTGCCTATGCGCCTGCGAATTCCGATTTTGCGGACAGCGGCACCGGAGGCGGAATCTTCACCTTCACCCCGGATAGCACCCAGGAGGATTCGGTCTATCTGGTGAACTTTATCGCCTCGGATGGTTTCATAGCCGACACTCAGGTTGTGGTAATGCAGGTGATTTCCTATATCCCCGGGGATGTTAACGGGGACGGGGAAGTGAATGTAGGAGACGTGGTCAGGTTGGTCGATTACCTGTACCGGGGTGGTACTCCTCCTCATCCGCTGGAGACTGGAGATACCAATTGTGATGGTTCCATTAACGTGGGAGATGTGGTATATCTGGTTGCATACCTATATCGCGGAGGTCCCCCTCCGGGCTGTCCATAATCGGTTTCACGGTTTAGGGGAGATAGAAAGATGCTGAGAAACAGAAACTTTCTAACGGTAGTATTCTTGGGGATTTTGAATCTGCTGTGGTTAAGTATCCCGGGTTTCTCCCAAGGGGATTTCTCGTTGTCTCTGGGTTCCGGGATCGTGGCAGACCCGGGACAGCTTCAGGTGCCGATGCCTTTTATATTGACCAATTCCGATTCCGTGGCGGGCATAGACATGTTGGTGGAGTTTGATCCGAGCATTCTGACCTTCAGCTTTATTGGTTTTGTAACTCGTTTTCAGTACGCCACATATGATAATCCTGTGCCGGGAATGGTAAGAATTGTAGTCAGAAGACATCATCCGGATTCGAGCTATCTTTCGCCTTTATCGCCGGGGACTGATACTCTGGGCTTTATGTGGTTGGCTGTGACCTCCCAGGATCTTCTGATGGACGTACAGGCGCCGCTCGAATTCTTTGAAGATCCGGCAACTCCCTTTTCTGACAACACCTTAGTGATGAGCGACAGTAGTCTCATCACTCCCCCGGAGCTGGGATTGATGAATGGAGGTGTCTTCGTCAGATATCCCCTGTATGGAGATGTGAACGACGATGGATATGTGTATACCATTGCGGATGTCATATTCTTTTTCAATTACCTGTCGGGAAGCCAGATGCTTTCGCCACGGCAGAGGGCTAACTCGGACGTGAATAAAGACGGAGTGCAAGCCAGCATGACGGACTTCATCGAGCTGATCAGGGTGATAACGGGAGAGTGAGACTTCCCCATGAAGAAATGAGCTAAGGATTGGAGCCTGAAGTTTTTGCAGGAGGCGCCCCAACCTGAACTTAGAACTATATGCTCGATAAGTTGGTCGAATGGGCGGATTTTCAACCTTTTTGACCGCCTTCAAAAAAGAAAAATATTTATCCAAAAACTGAAAAAAACACTTGACAAAAGGGGATTTCTGCTTTTTATTATAATGGTTACATGGTTAGTGGCCGTAGCGATCAAGACTAAAGGAAAAGATCGGCTATCTTCTCTTTTCTTCCTTTATCTTGAGTTGGAAGTAAAGTCTTTCTTTTACTTTGGCAGAATCCCATTCAGAGTTACAGAGGGCATTTTTTATCGGTTGAAATCTTCAGATAAACCGTTGTTTAATTTAGACTTTCCAAATTTAAGCTCCCGTTTTAAGGCGGGATTTCGAGAGTGGAAGGAGGTGAGGGTCCGCAAGAATTTGCAGAAGATAAATCTGCTTTGGGGCTTTTTAGTTGGTCTTTGAAAAACATTCAAGTAACTCTTAGTTTACTTGAAAGGAAAAGGAGTAGAAAATGGTAAAGAGATTGACGGTCGTTTTTGTACTTAGTGTTTTTGTTATGCTTTTATTCGCTGGGGGAGCTTTTGCGACCACGAAGGGGGGTACGCGGGGGAAAATGGTAGGACATCTTCCCTATCCCCCGGAGACGTTTTCGACTATCTCTGGAAGCAAGTACCAGAGTTTCGGCTTCAAGGATAGCGCAGATTGCTTAGCCTTGATACCGGATCCTGACATTCCGG
>CAYOSZ010000035.1:0-10645 GCA_964406715.1 uncultured Ignavibacteria bacterium
AGCTGGAAAACAGAACCGCATCAGCTATCTCATAGGTGATGGTATTGTAGTTCACGTCTCCGCGCTTGCATAATCCTCCAACATCGCCACATATCTTGATGTTGCCGCAGGCCATGCAGTCGATATCATCGTTCTCGTCAGGCTGGAACTTGATCTGTTCCATGATTGATGCTGTAGTAGGATCGTCGCATACATCTTTGTTGAACTGACAACAGGCTATGCTCGCCAGAAGCGTATCTCCAGAGCAATCGGAGAACGTATTCTCGCCACAATCCCAGTCCGTTACCACACAGTCATCAAGACCAGGACCACCACCCTCGCCGTCAAACTCGAAGCAGATCGGGATCTCCAAACCTGCCAAGTTCATATCGTTGTTTATGACGAAGTTCAGATAAACGAGAACGCCGTCAGAGGTAATGGCCACTCCATCGCTGCCGTCGGGAAGATCATACATACCAAACAGCAGGATCTTGTACTTGCAGCAACCGCACAGTGGGCAGGGAAGCAGCCGGTAGGTGAACTTCTCCCATCCAGGCTCCTGATCTGTAGGCTCAGGTAACAAATCTCCCCTCTCAGCGCCCACGAAGGTCATGGTGGTGTAGTCGAACTCGATCTCCAGCTCAAATCCACCCAAGCACATCGGCACATTCTTGATGACGATCGGCAGATGTACATAATCTCCCGGGTTGTAACATACATCCACGTCGGGATCTCCGATGTACACAAGCATCTCTGTCGTTTCCTCAACGGTGAGCTCGAACGTGCACTGGCCGGTTTCGGTACAGGTCCCAGTGTTCTCCGTCACTACTACGGTTATGGTCCAGACTCCAAGGTCACTCGCGTCCGGATCCCAGGTTATCTCACCAGTGGCGGGATCAACGACTACGCCAACGGGGTTGCCCGAACCAGAGTACGCGAACCCGTCACCATTGACATCATTTCCGACCGCAAACGCACTGTAGTGCTTGCCGGTCTTGATGACCGCATTCGGCGGGCAGATGACCGTCGGAGCGCTGTTCTGCAAGTCGCAGGCAGGCTCGCACGCGACGCTGTTGCTGACACCCACATCGTCCATGCAGGTTATCACGAAGTGTCCATCAGCTTCGCAATGGTCGGTGACACTGTATTCCACCGTGAAGGGCACCTCGGCTGAACCTGGAGTGAAATTAACACTGGTGATGTTGATGCCACCTCCAGCGTAGCTCGCATCTATGTCCTCAACCGTGCCATCGTCGTCCTTAGCAGTGCCCGACAGGGTGTGCTTGACGCTGCCATTCTGATTGTGCGAGACACTACCGGGGCATGGATCGAAGTACGGGGCGAGGTTAGGGATGATGTAGTGCTCCACGCAGACTTCCGGTCCATTGTAATCGTCCCAGATCTTCGGGATAAGGGTCGGTGCTGATGCTCCTCCTAAGGCAAAGGTCACCCGAGCACTCGGCGCCCAGAAGGTGGAGTCGATGCAGATATTGGTGCTGTCCTCAAGGGTGAACCTGATGCTGCCTATGAGCCTTCTGCTGCAAGGTCCCATTCTTAAATCGGCTGATCCGGTAGCCACTATGGTAAACAGGAGGTTCCCTGGAGAAGAAAGATCGAGAATCCTTTGATCCCACTCCTTACCACCGCCTAGGGTAGCAATATCCATCATCCAGTTAAGCTCTGTGGGAGATTCCATGGTGGGCAGATCCCTAAAAACGCTGTTGTTCAAGTCGTACAACAGGTTGTGCAGGCCACGATTCAAGTCTTCAGCGCCGCACACGTTCTTGAGAGGATCGATGGTGACATTCGCCGCCACGTTGGTATAAGTGTAGGTCAGAGGGATGACTATACCCGCAACCGAGTCTTCGAGCGGATCCGGGACATCGTGGGTTACATATATCGGATAGGTCACATCCCAGGGTCCACCTGGAGTAAGTCCCTCGTCTCCCGGCCAGCACTCAATATACAGAGTATCACAGACGCCGGCATCGTTCGGGTTGCACTGGGCCGCACCCAGGTTGTACAATCCCACTACTGCTATTGCCATCACTGCGAGAAGTAACAAATTTCGTTTCATCTTGTTGCTCCTTACATATTCTTAAAGTTTTTGCCATATACTTTTTGGTGATGTAAATCTTGAGGTAAATTCACCAAAAAGCTCAACTCAATTTCCCCCTCCTTCTTTGAAAGGTTACAAATCAGTTAGTAGCCTTTTTGATTTTTTGTTTTTCTCACCTCCTCATTTCAGAGAGTTAGAGTTGAGCAAAAGTAATTGGTTCTACCCCTTCCTGGCTTCACCTCCTTTCAAGCAAAGGTTAAAGGTTGAAGGTTTAACGCCTGATTAAATCTCATTCCTCTTCCTTTCCGAATCCGTACCAGCATCCCGGCAGCGGGGGGTTTCCTCCTCTGTAAAGATAACCAACCAAGTAAACTACGTCGCCCACGTTGACTATGCAATCTCCATTTACATCTGATGCCTCGGGCACGCATGGGGGATTCCCTCCCCGGTAGAGATAGCCCACCAGGTACACCACATCACCCACGTTGACGATGCTGTCCGCATTGGCATCTCCCGGGACGCCCCACCAGGCGGTCAACTCACCCTGGTGATACCGGTAAGGAATCAGTTCGCCTTGCGGGCTGGACAGGTGGTTGAACACGCCGGGAAATATGTAGAAGGAGACGTTGCGATCGGTCGTGGAATCAGGTAGGCAGGTCAAATCCACCCCGAATCTGAAAAGCGTCCGGTAATTGGGATAAGGATAAATGGTGTCGTTATAATCGAATCCCAAAGCCGTGATCAAATTACATTCGGGCGAAGAGGTATCTCCCGTGTCGCCATGACACTGGACGGTACTAAATTTACTTATCAGAGAACCTACGGTGTCCATGTAACAATATCGCACCGGCATCCCAACCAAACTATCCACAAAACAGGTATCTCCGTGCAGACTGTCAGGCTCCCATGTGCAGGTGTCCACCGGAACCACTATCGTATCCACCCGCATGCTGTCGGTGTGAAAGTCAATCAGATCGACATTGCTGAGAGTGATCATAAACTGAAAACCGCAAACCGGCATGGGATTTTTCAGCTTCACCTCCACATCGGTAAAACTGCCCGGGTAAGCCGTCTTATAACTTATGGCAACATCCGCGGAGTCAACCTGGGCGGAAACCCTATCTGTGGTGAGGCAAAATAAGATAAAGGTCAAAGCAGGGAGGACGAAAACCAACTTCCAGTTTCTGTTGCTCATTCCCCTCTCCTTATTATATAAGGTTTTGGATCAACTGCATTTTTACTCTTAACCTTTATCTACCGCCTCTTTTGTTCGTTCCTCCTTTCGATAAAACTCAGCCAGTCAGAATATAACTTTCTGTCTTTTAGCTTTATGTCTTAATTTGGTTAACAGCTACAGCCCAAAACTTCAATTACGCAGAGTCTTCAGATAATCTTCGTCTCAAAAGTCAAAACCTAACTTAATCTAAAAAACCGAGGTTGGTAATCTCGAAGTCTTTTTATGTTATTGATTTTTCAATTGTCTGACCCGATCGAGGGCGTTAGTTTCTTTCCTTTTTCAACTGTAATATATATTCTTGTCTTAAGTTTGTCAATAAGAAAATTGCATTTTTTTGAAAAAAATTTCAATCATGAATATAACCCCAAAACCCTCGTGAAAACACTTTTTCTCTCTTCGGTTGAATTGCTGCACGTTCAGTCGGACTCGAGAAAGGCAACAAGTATGCCAATTACCCGTATCTTGTGCGGAAATGCAGAGGTGCTTAGCCTGGAGTCTTCCCAGAATGGACTTTTTGCAGGTACTTTCGACACCTCAAGACCGGTTCTTTGGATCGAAAAAGTCGCTTCACTTCCTCCAGGAACCAGCAGGCATCATCTCCAATCCGTTGGAGCCAAAAAGGTTGTAGCTTTACGCCGGCGGTGAGAGAGAGACTGACATCAACTCTGCCTGCTTCATAACTCAATGTTATCAAACAAATAATACTCTTTTTTGCTTATTTCGTATAGATGGTGGAATGGCTGAAGAGATTACTCGAAAATAGCCGGTAGGCATGCAGGTGGTTTCAAGAAAATTGCAGGGAAATTCATCCTCCTATTCGGAGAACGGAAAGAAGAGACTCTTCCGTCGGGCTGGCCTCAATCAATTTAAACTCAGAAGGAGAATCCAGCCACACTCTAACCGGAATGGTCTGAGTTCCTTTCCTGTCACAGTACCGGACGCAGATCCCTGCTGCCAGGATTTGATTCTCCGGGCTGGGCTCTCCCAAAAGAAGCACGTAGGTACTCTTGTATCCGTGTGCCGTGAATTTTTGCTCTGAAGCCCGTGAAAGCCCCATGAGGATTTCATTCTCCTTTTGATCTCTGCCGGCGATCACTTTGGCTCCCGAGGCAGCCCTGAAATGCCGTCCCAATCTTAAAAGAGCCATATCTCTTAACGAATCCTCACCATGCTCTAAGGATTCCTTCAACCTTTTGGCAAAATTCTGATCCGTCAAAAGACATCCCCCGGCGGGGGATGGAAAATCATCAATCTGGTATCTTCTGGCTAATGCCAGCTGCGGCTTTCTGGATTTACCTTTTATGTCCAGAAGTCTACTCCGGTCTATTATCCCTTCTTTTTCCATTATGGTCGGTTCCAGGAGTTTGGCACACAGTGGCCGGAGCAACCTTCCCTTCAACCCCGATTCCCTTTCTATCAAATTCATTGCTTCCCTTCTTTGAGACATGGGCCTCTCCCCCAACACCTCACCGGTGAAAACAAAATCCGCTCCCTCCTCTTCCATAAGATTTTTGGCTTTCCTTAAAAGGAACATGCGGCAATCTATACAGGGATTCATATTCTTGCCATACCCATGCTTGGGATTTTTTACTATCTCCAGATAGTCTTCTGCTCCGTATATGCTTCGCAGGGGGATTCCGAATTTCTTCACCGTCAATTCAGAGTAATACTTACCTTTGTCATCACATGTACAAAAGGGGGTTTTCATATTCAGGGCGATAACTTCAAATCCCAAATCCAATACCATCCTCACCGCCAGGATGCTATCCAGCCCACCGGAGAGCAGAGCGATCGCCTTTCCCTTCTTCATCTTATTTCTCTTAAGCCAAAGATTAAATCCAAACCCCGGTAAACCAGAAAGCTTGATTATCGAAGAGCCTTTCACATCAGGCCGACTCAGCGTTGGATCGGATGCTACTTTCTCTCCCCAACTTCACCTGCTTGTTAGACGCTAATAAGAAAACCATCCAGCCTCACCTAAGCCAAAAAAATCCTCCGTCACCATTCATCTATCTGAGAGGGGGGCAGGAACTCAGAGTAGAGTAAATGGGACGGAGGAAATCCATTTTTCTGACTCTACTTAATATTTAACGAGGCCGTTATGTTTTTTATTGCTATTTTTTTAGCTTTTGAACATATTTGCTTATTCCGACAACAGTTGATCTATTTTGCTGACTACCTGGGGAACGTCCCATTCTATTGACCCCTGTACCTTCCATCTTATTACCCCTTTTTTGTCCACAAGAAAAGAGCTGGGTATGGCTCTAGCCCAGTATCTTTGTCCCACGTCTCCATTCGGATTCAACAACACCGGAAAACTCATGTGGTAATCTGCAACAAAGGAGGCTACTTTGGAGGGAGAGGTTCGGTCTACGCTTACCGCCAAGATCCGCAATCCATTGTCCTTCCGCGACTGATACAGTCTCTCCAGAGATGGAATTTCTCTTCTGCACGGGCCACACCAGGTAGCCCAGAAATTGACCAGGACCACTTTCCCTCTAAAATCGCTCAAGGCAACCGACCTCCCGGCTAAATCCTGCAGGGTGAAGCGTGGAGCCAAAAATCCCTCCTGCGGAGACTCCTTTGGTTCCTGTGTGCTGGAGACCTCCTCCTTCTCCTTGCCTGGATTGGATTCCTTTTTTCCCTCACACCCCATAATTGTCGTCGCGACCAGCATACACACCGAAAGAAAATGGATGGTCAAAAAAGATCTGTTGGGCAGCAAATCCTTTCTCCTATTTAAAGATGTAGTTGCTATTTTCAAGATAGTGCTTAGGTTCCAAAGTTACAAGAAAAATTTCGACCTTAGGATAAAGTAAAAACAGAATAAGCAAAAAGGCCCCTCCTCACAAAAGAGGATTAGGGCCCATCAGCTTAAAGCAACAAACTCCAGGTTTTATTCCTTTCCTTTCTTGGCTGTGGCGCTTCCACCGACCCCCTTTATCAGCGGCACGGTGAGTCTCTCTTTCTTCTTGTCCTTGAAGGTGGCTTCCAGGGTGATCGACTTTTGGAATTTTTCATCCTCCTCGTCCTTTTCCAGTTCAACTTCAAGCTTGGCTTCCTTTCCGGGTTTCAATTCGGACCGGGAAAGCTTTACCGTTTTTAAAAAATTGGGAGGGACGGAGACTATTGCCAGTTCTATCTCCTCCTCGGTGGTGTTCTTTATCTTACTCTTCAGCTTGCGTATTTTTTTCTCCCCGGGCATCCCGAAGTCCAAAATAGGGGGGTCGGCGGTGAGTTTGAGGAGTGAATCGGTGGGGTCTTTCACCTCCGCCTTAAACGCGATGGTAACCTTTCCCAGGGTGGTATCATTGGTGGTAACCCTGGCGCTTTTGTGAGCGCTGCTTTTTATCCCCCTTGCAGTATAAATCAACTCGATCCAGGTGCTGTCACCGGCAGCAAGCTCCGTCTTGAGAAGCGGAGCCTTTGTGCACCCTCACCCGGGTTTGACGCTTTCTATCTTCAGGGTGTCTTCGCCCACGTTTTTCACCAGATAGTAGTGGCTGATGACGTTCTGGGGCGGGACGTAACCAAAATCAAACATGGTCTGAGGTATCAAAAGCTTGGGACCCTCAGCCTGAGCCTGACGCATAAAACTTCCCGTAAGATACAAAAGGAAGAGAACCAACACCACACGGAACGCTCTCTTCATTCTCTCCTCCATTTTTAAACTTTTATCGGCCCGCTTCAAAAACAATATACTTTAAAATGCACTTTCTGTCAATTCCTTTTCAAAAAGTTTTACGAAAAATCTTCCGGCTTTTTTGAGTTTTTAGAAATAATTTAAAAATACTGTGGCCGGTGGTGAGACTTGCTTCCCCACTTGTTTTTCTTGCTTGTGGTGGCCAATTGCACCGTAAACTGTGCTTAATTTATTTTAGGTACTGGTCCTTGAACAAATTTTGCTACCACAGATTCATGAAACTCCAGACGCACCAACATCTGGCGGGCATGGGTGCCCGCTCTACGAACTCCGGCATTTCACAGCCACTTTAGTGGCGTTAACCTAAACCTGACTAAAGTCAGTTAGAACAATATGTGCATAGACTCCAGGGGCGCCAACATCTGGCGGGCAGGGGTGCCCGCTCTACAAACTCCAGCAAGCGATCCAGTCGTTACTTTCCGTAGCATTGGATGAATCTCTCTATGGTCCTATCGTAAGTTTTTTCCACGTCGTCCGGAAAAAAGCAGGCAGGAAGTTCCTTCATTCGCCAGTGATACTGGATGCACTCACAGCAGATGCCCTTGCGGCTGCAAGGCTCGTAGGTGCAGTTGCATCGACTTTTGTTCTTTTCCACGTTACAATCTCTCTTTTTCACATCTTCTCCTGGTTGGTTTCATGCCGGACCCTGGTAGGTTTGAAGCACGATATTCTGTACCGCCATAGCAAGACCGAAAAAAGTATAATCACCAGGGCGAAAATTAGCAAGGCATTTTCCAGGCGAAACCGGTCCACCAGGCTTCCCAGAAAAGGAGCGAAAAACGCAAAAGCTGCATTTCCCGCCATATGCTGAACCGAAAGCATGGTTGCCCGTAACTCGGACGGAGTATGACGATTGACGTAACTCTTCAAAATGGGCTCATGTATGGCGGTGGTCACCTGCTGAATCAGAATGAAGGAGATGCTCCACAGAAACAAGAATTTACTCAACAGGACAAAAGATATCACCACCAAGGTGGGCATGATAAAAAGGATTAGTTTCTCCCCCAAGAACCTCTCCAATCTATCAGCATACTTGCTCACCAGAGCGGAAAAAAGATGAAAAGATGCAATCGCCACCCCAAATAAAGAGAGAGGCCAATCCACCCTGTTCATATAAGGTTGATAGGTCCAGAAGCCCAGCCGGGTGGCCAAGAATATCAGGGAGAAGAAAAGAATGAACCATAAAATCCTTTTATCGGCAAGCATCAGGCCTAAACTTTTTTGTATCTCGTAATAAGACTTCCTCCGAATCTTGAGCTTCTCCTCTCTGGCGTTTTCCCGTGGCGGTTCCACCAAGGTTAAAGCGATCAGCCCGGAGACAAATATTCCTATGGAGCTTGCCAGGTAAGGAAGGGCTAAATTAAAGGTGGCCAGCAGCCCCCCCAGCGGGGCGAATATGGCAAATCCCAGGTGCCTCATGCTGTTGGCGTTTCCTTCGATTCTCTGATACTCATCTTCTCTTCCCAGATTCCTGAGAGTGTCATAGGCCAAAGCGGAGTCGGCTCCATAGGCAAAGGACATGGAGATTCCGGCTATGATCTCCCCCAGGATGAACAGAATCAAGGAGTGCGAAAAAAAGATCAACAGGTACGCCAGAGAATGAAAAAAAGAACCCAGGACAAGAGATTTTTTCCTCCCCACCCGATCTGCCCAGGCACCGGTGGGAACCTCCGAGAGGACCTTGGCAAAGTAATAGACGCTTTGAAGAATCATTATCTGGGAGAAGGACAGACCCCTCTCCTGGTAGAAGAGCACCAGTATGGCTATGTGAAAGAGGCTGAACTTGGTGAGACGATACCAGTAGAATCTGCGGATGTTCTTTTCCATTTAGAAGACCTTAACCGGGATGCCATAGACTTGTTTTGCCCTCCTGGCTATCTGCTTCAGTTTATCCTTTGATACCAAAGCCAGACTTTCATCCCCCGAAGGTCGATCAATCGAATAGATCTGCACCTCCTTGGGTTTGATGGAACTTAGCTTCTGGATCCACCGCTCCACCTCCTCCTCTTCGGTATTATCCACTCGACCCTGAACGAAGACACTCTGGATGATTATGTCATCCAGTCTTTTCAAATTCTCCACTACGTCTGGAAAGCGGATAGTTGTGCAAGGTCGGTTCAACTGCCGAAAGGTCTCCTCGCTTCCAGCATCCAGCTTCATGATCTCAACATCCAGTTTACTCAGACCCGACTGCACCTTCTGGTTGTCCAGACAGGTTGAATTCGATAGTATGGCCAGCTTGGCACCAGGGACGAATTTATCTTTTGCCTTTAAAGCTGCATCGACCATTTCATCGAACTGAGGATGCAGACAGGGTTCGCCGTTGCCGGAGAAGGTGATATAGTTTATGGGCTGTGGATTTCTTTTCAGCCAATCGGTAAGCGACTTTCTCACCTGTTCCACTGAGGGCAAATCACCAAGGCAAGAAGATACATCCAGGGTATGTCTTTCTGTCCAGCCATAATGACAATAAAGGCAATTGAAGGTACACAATTTATAGCCGGGAGGCAAAAGATTGATCCCCAAAGAAAATCCCAGTCTCCTGGAATTAACCGGTCCGTAGATTATCCCCTCCTGTAATTTTAAAGTCTGCATAGCGTACTCCTCAAGAAAATGTTTCTAAACTCTTCTCAATTTACATATACTGCAGGCTTTGTCAATGGTTTCCGGTAATCCCGCTGAAAAGGTGGTTCCGGTTCTGTTCTCTCTCCCACTGATGGGGCTTGTTTAAACCGATAGTTCTTTTGCTGACTTCATAGTTATCATGGTCGGAGGTCTCAAGAACCGTTCGTTAGAGGGGACTCAATAGCAAATCCGGACATTCCCATCAATCGCAGACCCACGACATAGTATGGGATTTCCACCATATTTTTATTGAGCGATTTTGACTCTGCACTTACTTTGAGACCTCAACTCATTTGACCACCACCCCAAGTGTTGCTGACCCAATCGATTATCCGCCCCTTTTAGTTGGTATACTTTAATCCTGGCAACGGCATTCTTTTTGCTTTTTTGATAAGCGAAAACCAAGCGCATTTCGGAAGAAAGGATTAATCATGCTTACAAGAATCAGAAGATTGACGGAAAGAATTTTCCCGCGGGGGGAATCCGGCTTCACCCTTTTGGAGGTTATGGTGAGCATGGTCATCTTTGCCACCGGGCTTTTGATGATGATACCCATGATCGTCACGTCCATAAAAGGAAATGTATTTGCGGATATGACCACCAAGGCGGCTCATCATATCCAGGCAAAAATCGAGGAGATCAAAAATACCCATAGTTTCACCTCCGGATATGATTATCCCGAGGGGATGACCAGAACCTGGACGGTTGAAGATTACGGAACCCGTTTGAAGAAGATAACGGTTCAGATGAACTGGCTGGATAAAGACAGCCTGCAACATAATAATGTGGTTATAACATACGAATCATACAATTAAAGGGAACAGAAAATGAAGAAATTTAATATTACACTTTCCGGAGTACCATCCCCCTTCGGGAAGAATAATGAAAAAAGGGCTGCCCTGAAGGTTCACCCTGAAGGATTCACCCTGTTAGAGCTCTTGCTTGTGCTATTAATTGCCGGGGTGGTGATCTCCGCCGGATTCGGGATCTACCTGACCCAGCACGAAGGATGGATCATCCAGGAGCAGATAACCGATATGCA
>CAYOSZ010000036.1:0-10546 GCA_964406715.1 uncultured Ignavibacteria bacterium
CGGGGTGACATCCAGACATTCCACCCGGCAGGTATCCGGGTCTCCCGGATCGTCCGCAGAAACCGAAGGCGAAACGGTAAGGGACAAGAGCATAGCTAAAAGAACCGTAAGGCAAATCCTTTCTTTCATTGTTAACTCCTCGATTTCAAATTATCCGGCAAAGTCATTCAGCTTCTATGGGAAAGCAGGGACTAAACCGTCATCAGTCTCAATAGACTCAGAAGTACTTGTCATACTCTTATGGTTGGCTGTATTCCTTCGCCCCTTCCGAAGGGAACCATCTTTCTCTTCGAAGAATAATAGCTATCTTCTTCTTGCAAAATAGCATGTTCTCTGAATTTGTCAATCCCAAATTTATCCATTTTAACCTTTCTAAGGCCGGAAAGCTTCAATTGACTGAAAAAAGTCGCCTGGTTGCGTTCTTCGGTTCTCCCTGTAGCCTTAGGGTTGGGATCTCATGGATTGAGAAAAGTTTTATCTCTCGAAGCCTTAACTGGTTGAGAGTAACCGCAGATTTTGTTCTAACCAGAATCTTCCGGCATTACCTATCTCTTTAGAATCATCCGGGGCAATGCGGAGAGAACCAAAGGGAGAAAAAAGAGGAAAAGTAGAAGTCGATTTGCGAATCCTTTTTTATGTTTTCTGAAATATTTAAAAAAGGCTAAATGGGAAAGCCAGATCATCTTGCGCTTGGCCATTCGGGTGGATGCGCCCTTATGGTGGATCACCTGCGCATCCGGAAAGAAAAATATCTTCCATCCGGCTTTCTTGATCCGGTAACACAAATCCACGTCGTTGAAAAACATGGAGAAGCTCTCATCAAAGTAGCCTACTTGCTTAAGCGTATCTTTCCGGAGCATCAGGCATGATCCCATGGGCTGGTCCACCTCTCTGGTTTGATCGAAGGCAAAATATCCCATCCTCCATTTGCCGAATATTCTGCTTTTGGGGAAGAGCCTGCTTAAGCCAAGAAATTCCCAGATCAAGGTGGAGAATCCGGGAAACTCCCGGCAGGAGGGCTGAATGTTCCTATCCGGATTGAGAAGTTGCGAACCCAAAGCTCCCACCTGAGGATTTGCCTCCATATGCTCATACATTGAGAATAAGGAACCTTCCATAAGCTGGGTATCCGGATTTAAAAGAAGTATGTATTTTCCTCGGGCTTGTTCAATCCCCTGGTTGTTAGCCTTGGCATACCCTGCGTTTCTTTTGTTCTCAATCAGATTCACATTAGGGTAAAATTCCCGGACGATCTCTGCGGTCCCGTCGGAGGAGTCGTTGTCCACTACGAGGATCTCACGGTGAACTTTATCCGTTAAAAGGAAAATCGAGTCCAGGCAGTTTCGAATGAACTTTTGGGAGTTCCAGGTGACTATGACAATCGAGATAACCATGTTACTGGCTGGTTTGGTAAGCTCTTATTTGACTTTATATATTTTTACGTTTCCGATGGTTTCCACATGTCGATAGTTGATCTCCAAGAGATATTCGAATTCCGAAAGAAACCAGTCCCAATCGACTATCAAATCGACCTTTTTCTTCGAAATTATTTCTTCCATTTGCTTACGATTGATCAGCTTTGACTTTTTTAGCTCCTGCTGGGACAAAAGATGGGTTACTTCCCATCCCCAAGTCTCCAATCCAGATACGGGCTCTCTTTTGGCAAAAATCACATTTCCAGGCCAGGTGGAAAAGACTCCCTCCTTGGATTTAGAATTTTCCTCGACCACCTCCACCACCTTCCGCACCTGGCTGATGGGATATGGTTTGTCCCTGTCACGCACGGCAAAGATGAATATGACCACAAAAGGGATGATGAGTAAAACATAAAGCGCCGAGATTCCCGTAAGGAGTACCTTTCTCTTTTCCCATTTACTCTTTAGAATGTCGAGACCAGGGATCAAGCAGATCAAAAGATAGGAGAGTGCTTGCTCATAATGTTGAAACGTCGTGGGGCTGATCAAGAACGAGGTGACCACGAGCAGTGTGGCGAAAAGGAAGGCAGAAAAGACGACTTT
The DNA here is from genome assembly GCA_964406715.1 of uncultured Ignavibacteria bacterium. GTDB lineage: Bacteria > Zixibacteria > MSB-5A5 > MSB-5A5 > SM1-73 > SM23-73-3. The sequence goes on from CAYOSZ010000036.1 coordinate 2,019, forward strand.
GTGATTTACCATGAATTCCCTTATACTTGTCGCCCTTTTGACCAAATGAGTTATCCCCATGACACCGATGACGATAATGAACAGATTCTGGGGATAAAATAGAAACTTAAGTACGGTAAATATTCTTTTCAGAAAACTCAATCTTATAACGCCCAATCCCAGAACTTGGTGATATGTGAGGTTGTCAAAAATGAATGCCCAAGGCTCCTTCAAGAACAGATAGATTGCTAGCGAGGATGAGAGAATTGTGCCGAGACAAAACACGGCACAGGCAACCATTTTTGATTTGGTACTTTCACCAGAAGAGAGAAGAAGAATCAGAACCACCTGGGCTAACCAGATCGGAGAAAATGTCAGCCGAAAGTTTATGGCTAAACCGATCAGAAAACCAGATAAGAGAATTTTAACATTTTTGCGATCACGTTCGGAGATGAGATAAGAGGCGAAAAAGGCGAAGGAGAGGAAACCGAACAGATCAGAGAGGATTAGGGTCTTCACCACGCTATGCCAAGTCAGCAGAAGACCGTTGAAACTGTACAGGAAGAACACAAACAAAGCCAATTTGGCATCTTTGGAAAACTTGTAGGCAAACCAGAATAAAACAATACCCAAGATAAGGCTGCTTAAGGCGGAGATTAGCCTTCCCCAGAAGAGGGAAGTCAATCCAAGAGTTGAAATTGGTGAATAGGCAAAAGGCACGTAGGGCATCTGGGCATAAAAGAAATCTACGTAGGGTAACTTTCCATTTGCCACCAGATAAGCTGCAGAAAGATAAGATGCTTCATCATAGTCGACCAATCGAAAGAGTACAAATGCCGACAAGAGAATTGCCTGCATTAATAAGATGATCAAGAAGATCGAAAGATTTCGCCTGTTTCTCAACATGATCCTCTATATTATCTCTTCGAAAATCGAAGCTAATTTTCTGGTCAGAGACTTTCTCTCATACATTTTAATCTTTTGTGTGCTGATATTAACATCCAGACTTCCCTTGATCTGCTCATCATAATAAAAAAGCAAAGCTTCTTTGATTCCGGAATGATCTTTAGTGGATACCACCTTCCCCAATCCCGTTTCGAGAATCATTTTTGCGATTTCGCTCCTCTTGGGCACAACTTCCAGGATAGGTCTTCTAAAGGGGAGATATTCGAATGTCTTTGCGGGAAATACCCGGGGATCTTCTGAGGTGATCAAAAGGAAAAGGGAAACATCCTTCATCTGGTCTAGAGCCTTCCTGTGGGGAAGATAGCCTTTCTTTTTGAACGCTTTTTTCAGACCGTATTTCTCAATCAAGTTGTCCAGATCTATGCCCACGGAAAGACCAACATGGATAAACTTCATATTATCTTCTGGTATTAATTTCTGGTCGAACAATTCCCGCAAGGCCGCAAAGATGGGCTCAGGATCGCAATCCGGGCTGAAGGTACCCAAATAGCCAATGGTAAAAATTTCAGACGAGCAATGTCGATCTTCCCCGAAATCCTCCTCATCATAGCCCTGGTCTATCAGACAAATGTTTTTTGCATGTGGATGGCGCCTTTCGAAGTCTCCCTTTATGGCCGGGTTAGCGGTAATCACCGAATCTGCTTTCTTGACGATCAGTCTTTCCATCTTTTTTTTAAGAAAAAGATGAAATGGGGTGGGAAAATTCTCCAGCTTGTAACCAATCCATGGGTCTCGAAAGTCTGCGATCCAGGGTATTCCGGTAATAAGCTTGAGCAGGTATGCGGTCAAGTGTAAAGAAGGTGGTGGAGAGGTGGAAAAGATTAAATCGAGCTTTTCCTTTCGACACAAAAATAAACCCCGCATTAGTGCGAAAGGAATCCAGCCAACCTTAGTGTCGGGAAAGAAAAGCCAGGAGAAGATCTTAGGTACCCGAACGGCATTGTCTCTGGCGGATCCGTCTTTTCGTTTTCTCTTTTTGAAAAGGTTTTTTGATATGAATGAGATTCTCAGGGGATCAAAAGAACCGGTGCGAACAACTTCTGCCTCCGGTGGAAGTTCCTCTAAGAGGGAGGAATCCTTGGCCCAGTATTCCACATCCTTAACAGTCAGGACATAAGGCTTCCAACCGAAATGGGGAAGATATTTTGCGAATTTCAGAACTCTCTGCACTCCCCCCATGCCAAAGGGGGGAAAATAATAGGCCAGGATGAGTACCTTTTTTTCTTCCATATTTTCAAACTAAGTAGATTAAGTCTTAATCTCAGATTACGAATTGGTGAAACCGATCTTCGATGGTTTTCATGTTATCCTCCCATACCGCCCTGCTTTGGATGATTTCTTCGTTTTTCTTTCGGAAGTTCGCCCAGCGGTCAAATTCATTGACCATATAAATAATCTTCTCCGCCAGGGCTTCGCGATCAGATGGGGGGAACAAAAAGCCGTTTTTTTGATTCTCGATCCATTCCCGGTTTCCGGGAATATCGGTCACGACCGGTATCAAACCAAAGTTCATAGCCTCCAGAAGAGAAACGGAGGTGGAATCCGACAAACAGGTGGAGACGTAAACGTCTGACTCCCGGTAATATTCCAATAACTTCTCCCTGGTGACCATTCCTTTGAAATCCACATATTCTTCCACCTTCAGCTTTTTTGCCAGATTGACCAAATGATCTTTCCGGGAACCTTTGCCCAGTATGACGAACCGTACCTCTTTTTTGATTTGTTTAATCACCAGGGAGATTGACTTAAGTAGCGTGGTCACATCATACAGGGGCTCCAGCTTTCTGTTGCTCAAAATTTGCAGATACGGTTTCCCTTTTTTCTCCCGTGGCCCGAGCAATTTTCTCTCCACCCCCATGGGGCAAACCAGCAACTTTTCCCTTTCCCCCCCCAACCGGCATACAGCCTGAGCGGTAACTTCAGCGTCGGCGGTGACCAGATCAGCATTCCTTAGAATATACTCCGCCCTGAGCCTGTGCAAAGAGGATTTACGGGGAGAGATCAAAACGTCCGATCCCCAGGTGGAGATCACCAGTGGGTGCTCTCTCAACAAAACCCCGATAAGTCCATAGTTGGGTATGAAATGTGCGTTTACCAAATCCGGGTTGACCTTCTTCACTATTTTTCTTATTGAGGGGAGAGCCAGAGGGTATTTCAGGAAATTGGGAAGAGCTTTTGATGGAATGAAAAACTCCTCGGCTTTTGTTTCAAATCCTTTTTCTAGGGTGATCAAAGAACACCGGTGGCCATCGTCGACAAAATAATTCACCCATCTTTGAGTATGATAGCTTGCCGCATCGGAAAGGAAAAGGATTTTCATTGTGGCGTAGAATCAGGGCTAACTGCAGAGGATCAAAACGTCCGTATATCTAACTGAATGAAATAATTCTCTAAAAGTCTTATGCTCTCAAAACCGAGCACGGATTAAGGCAACTCGGATATTCTCGGATATTCTGCTGCCGTTTGGATTATATTCACTCTCGTATAACCACGATTTTGCCAACCGCGCTCTGGCCGGAGGAGCTATGAACGTGAAAAAGATATATTCCGCTTGCCACCAACTCTCCCTCCTCGTTTCTTCCGTCCCACTGGTTGCCTGATTTGATCTTTTTAATCAACTCTCCGGCTATGGTAAATATCCTCATCGTCGTCCGGTAAGGCAGCCGGTCAAAGGTGAGCATCTCGTCGCCACTTTGAATTACGAAGGGATTGGGGAAAGGGACTATATCGGAGAAGTTCTCCGCTGGCTCTCCGATGCCCGATTCAAATCGGGAGAGTCCGTTATCCGTCCCCACCCACACAAAACCTGTTTTATCGTCTATTTTGAGCCTAAGGACGCTATTTGCGCAGATATTACTGTTCGAGGTGGTGTAGGTTCCCCCGAACTCGCCCTTGGAGTTAATCATCCCCAATCCGTTGGAGGTGGCGATCCATTTGTTGTTTCTCTGGTCCACGGCAATGTCGTTGACCTGCGGACCCAAGGGATCAGGTAGGGGCACTGCTCTGAATCTATCGTAGTCCGGATCGTATTTGTCCAGACCGCTGCTGGTTCCCACCCACAGGGTGCCGTCTTTATCCAGGTTAACACACATGACCGCTTTGTCAGAGAGATGATGCACCTCGGGGCTGTAGTGGGTGAAGTGGTCGTCTTGTTTGTCCTCCACGGTCCAGTTGTAATTGTAGTCCAAAAGTCCATCGTCCGTGAAGCAAATGTAAAGGTGACCCTCCTTGGCAAACACGCGTAGCATGAGTTCGGAGCTTATTCCATCCCGGGTATAGAACACGCTCCACGGGGCATCGTTCTGTGTGGGTGAACAAACGACCCGCGTGGAATCCAGAGCCTCCCAGTTGGGGAACCAATGATTGTCCATCTCATCGATGGCTATATCATTCACCACCACGTAAGCAGGATTTACGATAATCCCCTTGAGGGGGCTGTTCTTTTCATTGTAGTTCACCCAGGTTGTTACCTGCGGATCAAATTTCAACACCCCTCCACCCCAACTGGAAAACCAGATATCGCCCTGCTTGTCCTTCTCCACCGCATTTATCCTATTATTATCTATCCATTCAGTATCCATCCATGCTACTGAAGAAAGAGATGTCCATACAGTTCCATCAAACAAGCATGCACCATAAACCTCGTTAGCACACCACAGATTTCCCGCATCATCTATCTCCATATCGAAAAACAGATTTGCCGGGGGACCATCAATCAAATGATTTCGCCATGCCAGGCTATCCGAGGGCAAGGAGGATACACCTTTTCCCGCAGTCCCCCCCCATAAGGTGCCCTGTTCATCGATGGTCACGGAGTTGAAATAGCTGGAGAGCAGTCCGGAATCAGGAAGGGGAATCCAGGTTTGACTTTGGTAAACGAATATTCCGACATTGGTGGCGGCGTGCAGCTCTTGATCGAAATATTTCAAATCGTTGATCCTTTTATTCTCCAAACCTAAAGATTGCCAGCTTGAATCGGAAGATTCAAATCTAAAGACCCCGTGTTCAGATCCCACAATCACATCGCCATCGATATCTGTTATGCAATAGACCGAGTCGCTGCTTAAGCCGGGTGAGGTCTCCCCGGTGAATGAAATCCAGCGGGAGAAATCCAGAAGATTGGGATCATTCTTGTTGGCAGTCGCCACCCCGGCCATGGTTCCCGCCCATATTCTCTCTCCCACCAGAAGCACGCAGTTGATCTCCTCTCCATCCTCCATGTTCTCTCCCAGCCGCCGGTAGGTTTCCTTGATCTCACCTCCATGCTTGTAAATCAGAAAAAGAGAGAGTGCTTTGTCTGTAGCTATCCATAACCTTTCCCCGTCTGCTGCTATGTCATTGATGCCTAACCGGCTTCCGTCCCGATCGATGAAATCGTATATCATCCAATAGTTATCTTCAGGTGCATATTTGGTTAAGGTACCGTTTTGAGCACCGAACCAGAAACTGCCGGCCGAATCGATTTCCACGGCATAGACTTCATTTCCCCCTAATCCCTCCACATTGGTCAACTGGGTGTAGGTCTTGTCGTTGGTGTTTAAAACCACCACCCCACCGGTGGTTGCGCACCAGAGTTCCTCGTCTTTAAGGAAAACCTCCTTGACATCGTTCATGTTGATGTAGGTGGTCCAATCCCCTATCCCGGCAAAACTGGTGCTGACGAGAAGTAGAAAAACCGCCAGCTCAAATAAACAAACTTTTTTACTGTTTATCCTTGGATTCATCATAACCTGGGTGGACCCATCCTCTGGGGTTTTCGGAGTATGGCCGCTGCGATTGCAGCAAAGCTGATCAAGCAGCACAGTATGGCAAACCAATCTCCGTGTTTTGCATAGAAAGTTCTGTTATCCGAAAAGACGCTTTCTTTCTGCTTCAAAGGAATTTTGCCTATAACCGTTTTTCTGACATATATTCCGGTCGCCTGCTTCACCCTGCCGTAAGGGTCGACGAACATCGACACTCCGGTGTTGGCACAGCGGGCAATGGCAATTCGGTTCTCGATAGCCCGGAAGACCGCTATCTGGGCATGTTGAAACGGCCCATGGGTCTTGCCGAACCAGCCGTCATTGGTTATGTTCACCAGAAACTCTGCCTCTCGCCCCACGAATTCCCTCACCAGTCCGGGATAAACCGATTCAAAGCAGATCAATGTGGCAAATCTGCCTTTAGGTATTTCGAAGATGGTCCAATCCTCTCCGTTGGAGAAATCCGATTGGCCTAGTTGGATTCTATCCGAAATACCAAGTATTTGGTCGTAAGGTAACTTCTCGCTGAAGGGGACCAGGTGTATCTTATTGTAAACTTGAGGATACCCTCCACCAGGCGTGAAAAGAAAGGCAGAATTATAGTAGCGAAGCTTCCCCTGGGGGGTCACCTGATAGTCATTGGTTCCCACCAGAAGGGGAACGTTCAGCTGGTCGCAGGTTGCCTGCACCCGGGAAAGATAGAGCGATTCTGCGGCCAAATAGCATGGTGCGGCGGTTTCCGGCCAGATGATCAAATCCATGTCCTCCTCGGCCGCCTTTCTACTCATGTTTAAGTAAGTCTGCATATTGTAATCTAAGTATCTATCATCCCACTTGATCTCCGGCTCGATATTACCTTGAAGCAAAGCGATCTTGATTTCCTCTCCTTTTACTCTTTCAGACATCACCACGGTTCCATAAATATACGGCAGAATCATCCAAATGGCAAAAAGGAGAGCTATCACCTTCCATCTTTTTTTACGCCGGACGAGAAGATACAGCATGAGATTCAACCACAGTATCCAGAATGAGACCGCATAGTTACCCCAAAGGGAGGCATATTGGATCAGTTTAAGATAATATGTCTGGGTGTACGATAAATTGAGCCAGGGAAAGGACACTTCGGTTAAAGACCTGACATACTCCATTGCCACCCACAGAAAAGGAAAGAAAAACACCGCCCCATCTTTCCATCTTCTTTGCAACAAGCCATAAAACCAGCACAGGATGGCAGTATACAGACAGAGAAGCAAAATGGCGGCAGCCGTTCCCCCAATTGTAGCCCATCCCACCCAGAAGAGCAAAAGGGAGTTGGATACCAAACCAAATAGATATCCGATTTTAAAAGAAGAGCCGGGGCTTTTATTCTCCAGGGCAATGATCAAAAACACCAGGGAGAAATAAGCTACAAAACCCAGAGGCAGGGGAGGATAAGCCAAACTGAATAAAAGGGCGGAAAGTAGAGTAAGATATACGTCTTTTCTGCTCATGGATGAGAAAACTTTTTAATTTTAGCGTGGGAATAAGAGTTCGAATTCGACAACCGGAAGCTTTTTTGAAGGTTTTTCATCACCGAGTTTTTAACCGAATGAATCGTCACAAAAGCATTTGTAAAGGTCTATTCAAGTCGTTGAACTGATCCCATGTATAGGTTGACTCTGTATCAGTTTTTTTGGGCCTGACGGGCAAGCCTTACCTCTTCTTGTTCTCAGTGAACAGGTATGCATACCAGGATGGTGGTCTTTTGGTTGGGTATGGATTCCTTTAAGGAAATCTTTCCCAGGTGATATTCTTCCACTATTCTCTTAGCCAGAGAGAGTCCCAAACCCCAGCCTCTCTTCTTGGTGGTATATCCGGGTTTAAATATCTTTTTCTGCTGGCGGGGCGGAATTCCTTTGCCGTTGTCGGTCACCTGGATGAAGATGGTCTTTTTTTCCTTATTTAGGGAAGTAATAACCTTGATCACGCCCTTCCTGGGATCCACAGCTTCTAAAGAATTCTTCAAAAGGTTTTCCACCACCCAGCTCATAAGCTCGGCATTAGCATTTACCTGAACTAAATGACCCAGCTTTTCCTGTATGATCACTCCTGAGCCATTATGGGGAAGCCTCTGCCTGAAGTAAGCCACCGCCTCGGAGACAACGGCATTCAGATCGGTCGGCTTCAACTCGGGCACCGACCCTATCTGCTCAAACCGGTGGGCAATCTTTCCCAACCGCCGTAGGTCCACATCTACCCTTTCCGTTATCTGCTCGATGGTCAGACCGGAATCTACTTGCGAGGTTTCACCCTGCGTCTCACACCTGGCTTTCAGAAGCTCCAGCCACCCCAGCAGGGAGGAGATGGGGGTTCCCAGTTGATGGGCGGTTTCCTTCGACATCCCCACCCAGATGGTTCGCTGTTCAGCCATCTTGATGTTCCTGAAGGTGATAAATGCGATCAGGACGAAAAGAGTGAGAAGGCCCAGCTCGACTAAGCTCATCAGTCTCAGTTGGGAAATCAGCACTGGATCGCCGTAATGCAGATAGTTTATTATCTCCTGCCTGGTGCCAAAGTATATGGGTATGGGTTTTCTGTGTTTATCCATCCCTTGCGCCATTTCCTTGAGCTTCCTTCTACTGATGAAGGTGGTGTCGTCCCAATCCACCCCCACCCCCCGCCAGGCCAATAGTTCCCCTTCGGCATCGGTAACCACTATGGGAAAATCACTCTTCTGAATGATCTCCTCGAAGATGACGTCGATCTCAGCGCCGCTGGTCGGAGCGGACGCCGCCATCTGCCACAATCTGGCATATGTGTTCATAACCCGGCGGGAGTTCTCCTTTATCTGCGAGATAA
>CAYOSZ010000037.1:0-10487 GCA_964406715.1 uncultured Ignavibacteria bacterium
GTTTTTTGCTTGACAAGAAGCTTGCTGTTGAGTATCTTAAAGCAGGCAACCAATCTTTAGCTTTTCAAAAGAACTCTCAGAAAAGATAATTCCGATTTCCCTTGCTATGGTATGTGGATGATGGTTTTCCGAGAGACCAATACTGTTATATTTAAAGCATCTGGAGATACCGTCGTTGTTAACATTTTAGTACTATCTGAAAACGTGCACGGGCGGTGCCTAAGTTTATTCAGGTAGACGTGTTGAATTGCCAGAAATAAGGTAATAAACTATAACCTTTGTCTCGGAAAGGAGGCGAAAAGCTATGAAATTGTCAAAACCGTTTATCTTGACGACAGCAGCGCTTTTACTGTTGTGCTTCGCTTTCGCTACCCCTGATCAGGTTTTGGCACAAGAGGAATTCACTCGTGGGGATGCAAATGGTGATTGCCTGATCAGCTTTTTCGATGCAGCTGCCATCATGGATTATCTGTATGGCGGCGCCGAGCTAACCTGCATGGATGCTGGCGATGTGAGTGACGATGGAATCGTAACTGTTGTGGATCCCGTCTACCTTATTAATTACCTGTTCAAGGATGGTCCTGAGCCCCTGGCTCCTTTTCCCACTCCGGGAACCGATCCCACTCCCGATGGTTTGGATTGTTTGTTAGAATGCGTTCCCATAGATCCCGATCCTTCCCTTTTGGATTCTCTGATCGCCGGTGATGCATCGGGGGCACAAGGAGAAACCGAGATTGTTGTTCCAATTATTGCCGTCAATAGCCAAAATTTGCTTGGGTATCAGATTTTCTTGGACTACGATGAGAATATCTTGGAGGCAACTGCAGTGGAGACCACCGGGACAGCCACCGGTGCGGCGAATCCAAATTTCTTTAGCTACGATATGAATGTTTCCGCAGGTGAGATTGAAATAGTATGTGCAGTTGATTTATCCGGAAAAGCTGGGATACCAGCCGGCAGAGAAACCTTGGTTGAGATCAAATTCTCGGTGAAAATGGATGCTCCCGTAGGAGCGACTACCCTGGATTTGATCAATGTGACCGGTGTGCCTTTCAAGGGCAACCTGTTCACCTATGACGGGGAGAGGCTGTTCCCTACTTTAGGCGATGGTGATTTCACCGTTATACAAGTGGATTTCACTCGGGGGGATGCAGATGGTGATTGCCTGGTAAGCAATTATGATTTAGCTTACCTAGCAGGGTATCTGTATGGTGGAGGTCCGGTTCTTCCGTGCATGGATGCGGACGATGGAATCGTGAATTCTGAGGATATCACCTACCTTCTTAATTACCTGTTTAAATCTGGTCCTCCTCCTCCGGCACCTTTTCCCGCCCCGGGTACCGATCCCACCCCGGATGAGCTGACCTGTATCGAAGAATGTGTTCCCATAAATTTAGAGCCCTCCCTTTTGGATTCTCTGATTGCTGGTGACGCATCCGGTTCATGCGGAGAGACCGGGGTGGCAGTTGCCTTAACTGTGGTCAATAGTCAGGATTTATTCGGGTATCAGATCCTCTTAGACTACGATGAGAATGTTTTAGAGGCAATCGCAGTGGATACGACCGGTACAGCCACCGGTGCCGCAGATGTAGATTACCTCAGCTACGATTTGAACGTTCTCGAAGGCAGGGTGGAAATCGTATGTTTGGTTGATTATTCAGGAGTGGCCAGCATACCAGCCGGCAGGGAAACGCTGGTAAAGATAATGTTCTCGGTGAAACCGGATGTTTTCCCGGGGACCAGTATCCTGGATCTGAATAATGTGATGGGAGTGCCTTTCAAGGGCAATCTGTTCACCTATGAAGAGGGGAAACTATCACCCACTTTAATTGACGGAAACTTCACTGTGGAACCTACTCCAGCTATCATCTCCATTACCGACGTGGGCAACGACCAGGGCAGGCAAGTAAGAGTAAACTGGGACCGCTCTTGTTATGATGCTGTGGGTTCACCGGTTACCATCACCGAATACAGCATATGGAGAAGGATCGATGGTGATAAAGCACACAGTCAATCCTATCTGGGAATGCTTGAGCCCGGCCGGCTCTATCCACCCGGAGACTGGGATTTCATCAAGACCGTCCCGGCAAGAGGGGAAGAGGAATATAACGCCGTATGCCCCACTTTGGGGGATTTCACCGAGGAGGAAGGAATTTATTGGTCGGTTTTCTTCGTCTCCGCCATGACCTCCGATCCTCTGGTTTACTATGACTCCGAACCCGACAGCGGTTACTCTGTGGATAACATTCCACCTCTGCCGATTGAGGATTTAGAGATCGATCCTGATTCCTGGTTCACCTTAGCCTGGACTGTTCCGGGCGAATATCAGGGCGAGCAACCCATCTTTTCTTATGATATCCGCTACAGCACCGAACCGGTTGGTACGGATCCCCAGGCTTGGTGGAACAATGCGCAGGCATGCTCGGGGGAAGGATTCTTCAATCTCATGGTAGGGGAAGAGGACAGCTTGAAGGCGGCAATGGAGACTTATTGTCATCCGGAGATTTATCTTGCCATCCGAGGACTGGATGAGAGGCCGAATGCCTCGGAAATCTCGAATGTAGTTCATTACCTGTGCGGAGATGTTACAGATGACGGGATTGTCAACGTCGGCGATGTGGTATACCAGGTGGGTTACCTTTATCGTAATGGTCCTGCACCTGCTCCGGTAGCAACCGGAGACGTCAACTGTGACGGTATAGTGAACGTCGGGGACATAATTTACCTGGTAAGCTACCTTTACCGGAACGGACCATCACCGGGAAATCCATAATCACCCTAGACTGAGATTAAGGCGGGTGCTCTGTTAGAAACAGGGCATCCGCTTTTTTTAATACAGGTTTATTTTATCCACTCAAATAAGTAGCAGCATAAATCCGAGCGAATATTCCTCAAGCCAAACTGCCCCTTGACCTTTTCCTTTGTCCCAAAGGGAAGAGTGATTCATAGAAGTTTTCCAAAAAAGTTAAAAGAATTAGCTTGACAACTTCCGCTGAGCTTGTTATTTTTTTCACAAGCTCTAAAGGAGTGGAAGATGCTTGAAGTATATTTTCCGTTGTTTGTGGTGATATTTCTCGTAACCGCAGTGGCTTTGCTGATTGTGGCTCTCTCTTACCTGTTAGGGAAAAGGATTCCCACCAAACAGAAGCTCTCCACTTACGAGTGCGGAAACGAGCCTTTCGAGGACGCCCGGGGAAGGTTCTCGGTGAAATTCTATTTGGTCGCCATCCTGTTCATCATCTTCGACATAGAGGTGGTTTTTCTGTATCCCTGGGCGGTGGTTTACAAAAAACTGGCTCTTTTTGGGTTGATCGAGATGGGGGTATTCATCTTGATTCTTCTGGCGGGATATTTCTATATCATCAAAAAGGGCGCCTTAAACTGGGAGGAGAGTGAGGAGATCACTTAAGTAAGGAATAGACTATGGGACTGGAAGAACACATACCCAGAGGCATACTTCTCACCACCGTGAATAAAGTGGTGAACTGGAGTCGTAAATCTTCCTTATGGCCTATGAGCTTTGGTCTGGCTTGCTGTGCCATCGAGATGATGTCTACTGCAGCTTCTCGATTCGATATAGCCAGATTCGGCATGGAGGTTTACAGAGCTTCTCCCCGACAAGCAGACCTGATGATCGTGGCGGGGAGGGTGTCAAACAAAATGGCTCCGGTGATCAGGCTGCTTTATGACCAGATGGCCGAGCCCAAATGGGTGATAGCCATGGGAGCGTGTGCATCAACCGGAGGCGTTTTCAACAACTATGCCATCATTCAAGGTGTGGATAAAATCATTCCGGTGGACATATACGTTCCAGGATGTCCTCCCAGACCCGAGCAGTTGCTAGAAGGAATAATGAAGTTGCATAAGAAGATACAGCAGGAGTCGTTGAGAAAAGCATAGACGGAGATGTCAACGGATTAAACGGATTGAACAGATGGAGGTAGTTAAGGCGGACGTGAAAGATTAGTCAACGGACGAAGCGGATTAAACGGATGGATTGACGGAACTGATGGAAGAAACCGGAGCATCGATTTGGAAAACCTGATTCTGACGAGATTGAAGGAGAAATACCCGGAGTCGGTTCAGAAGAGTACCGAGTTCAGGGGTGAATTGACTATGGTGATCAAGAGAGAAGATATCATTCCCGTATGCACTTTCTTAAGGGACGATCCGGAGCTATCCTTCAATTACCTCTCTGATCTTACCGCAGTAGATCGGCTGGGAAGAGAGCCCAGGTTTGACGTCATATATCACCTGTACTCCATAAGTCGAAACCATAGGGTGAGACTGAAAGTGGAAGTCGACGACAACAAAGATGTTCCGTCGGTTACCCCGGTGTGGAGTGGTGCAAACTGGTTTGAAAGGGAAGTCTTCGACTTGTTCGGGGTGAGTTTCGAGAATCATCCCGACTTAAGAAGAATACTGATGCCGGACGACTGGGAGGGACATCCTTTACGCAAAGATTTTCCCCTGACCAGGGAAGAGGTGATGTTCACTCACAATAAGAATCGTCCGCCGAGGATAGAGTAGCACAAAAGATAAGGTTTACTTGACCAGAGGAAAAACTTGAGCAATCAAGCCACTACCAAAATTCAGAAAGTCGGCAAGAACAGCGTACTCATCAACATGGGACCACAGCATCCTTCCACTCATGGTGTTCTGAGGGTGATATTGGAGTTGGACGGAGAGACCGTGGTCAAGGCCAAACCGGATATTGGGTTTCTGCACACTGGCATCGAAAAGACCATGGAAAACAAAACCTATGCTCAGGTCATACCGCTAACCGACAGGATGGACTACGTGGCAAATCTCTCCAACAATTTAGCTTATCTTTTATCTGTTGAGAAACTGCTGGACATTCAGGTTCCTCCAAAGGCTCAGGTCATCAGGGTCCTCCTGACTGAGCTGACTAGAATCAATAGTCACCTGGTCTGGGTCGGTTCACACCCTGCAGATATAGGTGCCTTAAGCATGCTTCTTTATGCTTTCCGGGAGAGGGAGAAACTTCAGGATATATTCGAGCTGTGCTCCGGGCAGAGGATGATGACCTCCTATTTCAGGATCGGTGGACTGGCTCAGGACATACCGGAAGGATTCGAAGCCAAGGTGAGGGAAGTCGTGGAAACTTTTCCGGGAAGAATCGATGATTACGAGAATCTGCTTACCAGAAATCGGATCTGGCTGAACCGCACCGTAGGTGTGGGGAAAATATCGGCTGAAGATGCCATCGATCTGGGCGTTTCCGGGCCAATACTAAGAGCCTGCGGAGTAAAGTGGGATATCCGAAGATCCAATCCCTACTCCGGTTACGAGAAGTTCGAGTTCGAAATTCCTACTGGAAAGAATGGAGATGTGTATGATCGTTATCTGGTCCGGATTGAGGAAATGAGACAGAGCTTGAGAATCGTCAAACAAGCTTTGGATGGCATTCCAGTTGGCGATTACGTTGCCAGAGTGCCCGGAGTGATACTTCCTCCCAAAGAGGAGGTTCTGTCGAATATCGAGTCGTTGATATTTCAATTCAAGCTGGTGGTGGAAGGATTCTCCCCGCCGGTGGGCGAAGTATATCACTCCATCGAGGGACCAAAGGGAGAAATAGGCTACTATATCGTCTCGGATGGATCAAACAAACCCTATCGGGTTAGGGTGAGGCCGCCATGCTTTGTCAATTTGAGTGCCCTTCCGAAGATGATCGAGGGGAGGCTGCTGGCTGACGTGGTGGCGGTGATCGGAAGTATCGACATCGTGCTGGGAGAAATTGACAGATAAGAAAAGTTCAAAGGTTCAAAAGTTCAGAGAAACAAAAGTTAAAGGGGTCAAAAGTTTAAAGGTTCAAGGATCGTTTTGATGCTTAACGAAACTGCTCAAAAAAGAATTGTGGAACTGAAGGATAAGTTTCCTCATAGAAGGAGTGCCATACTCCCTGCCATGCACGTGGTGTTGGAGGAGGTGGGTTATCACAACAGGGATATCATAAGGCAGGTGGCAAAGCTTCTGGATCTCAGCGAGATGGAAGTGACTGAGGCTCTTTCCTTTTATACTTATTTCCCCAAACAGGGTGTCGGCAAATATCACATCCAGGTGTGTACCAACGTCTCCTGCATGATAAACGGAGCAGAGCAACTGGTAGCTCACCTGGAAGAGAAGCTGGGTATAAAGGTGGGAGAAACCACCCCGGATGGTCTTTTCACCTTGACCGCGGTGGAATGTCTGGGATCATGCGGTACCGCACCTGTGATGCAGATAAACCAAGACTACTATGAGAATCTGACTAAAGCCAAGGTGGATCAGATATTGGATAATCTGAAACAAGGCAAGATGATCTGAGCATAGATGGAAAAGATACTTTTCAAACATATCGACGTACCCGATCAGTTCAAGATCGACACCTATATCAAAAACGGCGGTTACCGGGCTTTGCCCAAGGCTTTGAAGGAACTCAGCCCGGATGAATTAATCGAAATAGTTAAGAAATCGGGATTGAGAGGAAGGGGAGGGGCAGGTTTTCCTGCGGGATTGAAGTGGAGCTTTGTTCCCAAGGATTCACCCAAGCCCAGGTTCCTGTTATGTAACGCGGATGAGGGAGAACCGGGTACTTTCAAAGACCGGATTTTGATCGAGAAAGACCCTCACCAGTTGATAGAAGGAATCATAATCGCTTCTTACACCATAGGAGCTCACCGGGCTTTCATCTATATAAGGGGGGAATTCTATTTCGGAGCTAAAAGATTACAGGAAGCTATTGGGGAGTGTTATAAAAAAGGATACCTGGGAAAAAATATCCTGGGATCGGGTTTCGATCTTGATCTGGACGTACACAGGGGGGGAGGAGCTTACATCTGCGGAGAAGAGACCTCCTTGATGGAATCGATCGAGGGGAAAAGGGCAAATCCCAGGCTTAAACCGCCCTTTCCTGCTTCGGTGGGACTTTACGAAAATCCCACGGTGATCAACAACGTGGAGACCTTGTCAAACGTTCCCCATATCGTTTTGAACGGGGGCGAGTGGTATGCAAACATCGGAATGCCCAAAAGCACCGGCACGAAGATATTCTCGCTTTCAGGACACGTGAACAGACCGGGGAATTATGAGTTGCCCATGGGCGTTACTTTGAGAGAGCTGATTTATGAACACGGCGGAGGTATAAAAGATGATCGCCAACTCAAGGCGGTGATACCCGGGGGAGTCTCCACCCCGGTTCTGACAGTTGACCTTCTGGACGTGAAGATGGATTTTGAATCCCTGTATGAGGCCGGATCACTTTTGGGATCGGGAGCCACCATAGTGATGGATGATACCACCTGTATGGTCAAAGTGGCATACCGCATATCGAAATTCTTCGAGCACGAATCCTGCGGCAAATGCGTTCCCTGCAGGGAGGGGACCAGGTGGATCAGGCAGATCATGGAGAGAATCGAGAACGGCAAAGGCAGAGAAGAAGACGTCGAGCTTCTTCGCGACATCTGTGCCAATATAGCCGGTAATACGGTCTGTCCTCTGGGTGACGCAGCGGTTGTACCTATCACCAGCACCATCGAAAAGTTCCGGGAAGAATACGAGTATCACATTAAACATAAGAAATGCATGGTGGATTTGGGAGAGAGGTTTGTTTAAAGCGGTCAACGGATGGAACGGATTTATCAACGGATGGAACGGATTTATCGGATAACCATAATATGGTGACTTTAATTATAGATGGAAAGCAGGTAAGCGTGGAGGAAGGGAGCACGATCCTCAAGGCAGCTGAGAAGCTGGGGATAGAAATCCCCACTTTCTGCTATCATGATAAGCTTGAAGCTGTTGGAGCTTGCCGGATGTGTCTGGTGGAGGTGGAGAAAAATTGGAAGCTGCAGGTTGCCTGTGCCACTCTTGTGACTGAAGGTATGGTGGTTAAAACGGATACTCCCAAGGTCAGGGCGGCTCGAAAAGGTGTCCTGGAGTTTCTGCTCATCAATCACCCTCTGGATTGTCCGGTCTGCGACAAGGGCGGAGAATGCGAGCTTCAGAACCTGGTTTTCAAATATGGCTCGGACAAAAGCAGGTATGCGGAGGAAAAAAGAAGATTTCAGGTTGATCCTAAAGCCAAGTACGATGATCTTACCATCGGACCCCGGATAATAAGAAACATGAATCGCTGTATTTTGTGCCGAAAGTGCGTCCGGTTCATAAACGAGATAGCAGGAGAAACTGATCTGGGAACCTTCAAACGTTCAGCCAAGTCGGAGATAAACGTCCTGCCGGACATTCCGCTGGACAATCCATATTCAGGAAACGTGGTGGAGATCTGTCCGGTAGGTGCTTTGACATCGAAATCGTTCAGATATAAGGTTAGAGTCTGGGAGTTGAAACCTACGCCGTCTATCTGCCCGTTTTGCGGTGACGGATGTAACATTACGATATGGACAAAGAATGATAAGATATTTCGCATCACCTCACGAAGAAACGACTCGGTGGATGAAGGATTTTTATGCAATAAAGGTAGATTCGAATTCGATTCGGTCAACTATTCAAATAGGTTGACCCATCCTCTGATAAGAAGGAACGGAAAACTTTCGCCTGCGGATTGGGGAGAGGCGATCGAGCTGGCAGTTTCCAACTTTAAAACGATAAAGAATAAATCGGGTGTGGATTCTCTGGCGGGAATCGGTTCGTCGAGATTGACCAACGAGGAGAATTATCTCTTTCAGAAGTTCTGCAGGGTGGTTCTGGGTACCAACAACGTTGATCACCGGGTGAAATCAAAAAATCTTCTGCCCAGCCCGGATTCACCAGACAGGGCGTATGGGATGACCAACTCAATCACCGATATCGAAAAGGTTAAGCTGATATTTGTGCTCGGTTGTGATCTGGAAAAGGAACATCCCATAATGAATCTGAGGGTGATAAAGTCGGTTAAAAAAGGCAATGGTCTGCTTCTGGCAAATCCGGAAGGCACTCACTTGGGCAGATTCGCCAGGTATGAGTTGATCTATAAGAAAGGTACTGAGGCAGCGTTTCTGAAAGGATTGTTGGGGAATTTAGGAGAGAAGACAGATCAGTCAGGCAAATCAGAAGCTTGGCAGGATACAGGGATTTCTCCAGATAGAATGAAAGACTTCGCTGAGACTCTTAAACAGGCTGAGAGCCTGCTTATCCTCTGCGGCAGGGAAATCGCTGTCCACCCTGAAGGTGCGGGGCTGCTGAACAATCTGAAGAATTTGTTGAACCTTACAGGGCATCAGGGAAAGGAGAACTGCGGAGTCAATCTACTGTGGGAGGACTGCAATTCCCAGGGAGCACTGGATTGCGGTGTTCTGCCGGACAGGCTTCCGGGTTACGTCAATGTCTCTGACGATTCAGGCAGAGGCAAACTTGAGCAGATCTGGCAAGCCAAGGTTCCGGCTAAACCGGGATTTGATTTCGTTCGGATGTTGGAGGCAGCCAAACAGCGAAAGATCAAAGCCATGTACATCGCCGGTGCCGATCCGATGAGCGAGTTCCCCGATAAGGCGCAGGTGAGGGAAGCGCTTGAGGAACTTGATTTTCTCGTGGTGCAGGATATCCTTTTGACCGAAACAGCCAAGCTGGCTCACTTGGTTCTGCCTGGAGCATCTTTCGCAGAAAAGACTGGAACCTTTACCAGCGTAGAAAGAAGGATTCAGAAGCTGAGCAGTGCGTTCGCTCCTATAGCTGGCTGCAAGGCAGATTGGTACATCCTATGCCTGGTAGCCCAGGCCATGGGATATGATTTTAATTATACCTCGCCGGATGAGATTTTCGATGAATTGACTAAAGTTTCGCCGATTCATGCCAGAATGAGTTGGAGCGATTTGGGCGAAGTCGGAAAACAATTGACAAAAGTTTGAGTTAGCATGGTAGCATTCATCATCATAACAGTGGTTAAAGTAGCAGTCGTCTTTGTGGCGTTTCTGTTGATGATAGCCTATCTAACCTGGCTGGAAAGAAAACTTTTAGGACATTTCCAGGTTAGACTGGGGCCGATGCGGGTGGGACCTCACGGACTGCTTCAGCCCATTGCCGACGGAATAAAGATATTGTTCAAGGAGGACCTCATTCCGGCGAACGTGAATAAGGTGATCTTCACCCTGGCTCCGCTTCTGACTTTCATTCCCGCTCTGATAATTCTGGCAGTAATTCCCTTTGGGAACAGCATCAACCTTTTTGGTCATACCATCCCCCTGTTGATCTCCGATTTCAATGTGGGGGTACTATACTTGTTTGCGGTCAGTTCTCTGGGGGTGTATGGACTGGTTCTGGCCGGCTGGTCCTCAAACAACAAGTGGTCGCTTTTGGGCGGGGTGAGATCCTCCGCTCAGATGATCAGCTATGAGGTCTCTTTGGGTCTTTCCATAATAGGCGTTCTGATGATAGCCGGGTCCTTGAGCTTAACCGACATAGTTGCTGCTCAGGATAAATTCTACAACTGGTTCATCATCCGCCAGCCGCTGGGATTCATCCTCTATCTGGTTTGCGCTTTGGCTGAGTTG
>CAYOSZ010000038.1:0-10478 GCA_964406715.1 uncultured Ignavibacteria bacterium
GTCAGGACAACATTGCCGTCAATCAGCGTGTCATCACACGCGCCGCTCCCCTCAACCGTAAAGCTCAGGGTAACCGAATCTCCCGGATTCAGTGAGCCGCTGTGAGAACCGAGAATGCAATCACCATCGCTGGATGCACTATACTGCAAAGCGAGATTGCCGATGCTGAACAGCTTCAGCCGCAACTCTTTCGAACCGCCCGGGGTCACCTTCAGGGGAGGTTGGTACCAGGAAACAGGGTGCTCAATTCGATAAAGACACCGGGCGGCAAGACCCACATCCCAGGGAGAGAGACGCAAGTACATCACCGGATTCTCCGTCCAGGTCCCCTCGTCCATGATGGCTCCGCCGGCATCCCGATCGCAGATATATTGAATGTGAAGATCTCCGTCATACATATTCAGCGCCATAGATGACCAGTGCTCGCTCAAGCACTCGCCGGGAGAGCATCCCGGTGTCTGGGTATTGGTCAGGTTCCACGGCTGACCCCAGGTCTGGCCGCCGTCGGAACTGCCGCAGCCATACAGGTCCCCGTTCATCTCCTCGTCCGCCGATACATCCGAGCTGTCAAACTGAGTCCAGGTGCAGTACAAATAGACCGAATCCCCCCTCGGATTGTGTGCCGGATCGAGAGCGGATATGCTCGTCTTGGCGATCAAAAGGTCGTAAGACGGTGGGAAAACTCCCGCCTGAATCTGGCTGGCCATAAGGACTATTCCAGTTTTTTTGCTCCAGTGATAGAGCCGTGTTTTACAGGGGAAGAAGTTACCCGGCTGTGCCGGATCAAAACCGCACGTGGTATAGACCACATGCAGGCTGTCCTGATAGTCGTAGCAAGCAGAAACATCAAAAGCCGCCCGCTCATCACCACCACACCCGTAGTCCGTTATGTCGTGCCGGACAGGAGGCCAATTAGTTCCATCTACCCAATCATCTCCATTATTCATCGATTCGACATAAACCACGTCCGAGAAATACTCACAGCACTCGGGGTCTTCCTCACATGCCGGTTCGAGATAGACCACAGTCACTCTCCTGGAGATTCGAGAAGTCACGACATCATAGCTGATCTCGCATGATTTGGCAATGGTTCCTACGGATAGGGCCGAAGGGGGTTGGGGGGCTGTTTCCCCTGCAGCCAGCCTGTAAGTCTGCGGGGCATCAGTGAAGGTTTGACAGATCAAGGTATCAGCGGTACCCAGATAGCAGCGTTGGTATCCTACCAAGCCGTCGTACATTCACCCAACGGTAGCAGCCTCTCTATGAAGTATATGAATGTAATCTCTCCCATCCAGTGAATCATACACAGCCGCAGCCCGGGGCCACATACCAGCCCCACCCGACGGCGCTTCCGGGAGATAATCGGGAATGTCCCAATGCCGACTGAATGTATCGGTACATGCCCCGTCAGCCATGGTCAAAACGCTGTACCATTTGGGCGTGCCCAGGTTGCGATGATTAACGATGACCGACGTACCATCATGCAGGTGAGTTTGGTTGCTAAATCCGGCATTGACTTCTCCCCCGTCTGCATGAACTACTCCCATATAGCTCCCCAGTTGATCTTTACAGTTGGCATCGACGTAGCGAGGACCCGGAGGATACTCATGATCACAAAACATCCAGGAGAAATGCCGGTAGCCATCACCGGTAACGGAGATCATGCGACCCATAGAAAAGTTTTGCTGAAAATCATACCAGGTCATGCCTATCTGATCATGCTCGATAATGGTTCCAAGTTCAGGGTTGATATCTATGCAACTGGTTTGATACGTCAGTCCTGAAGGTGCATACCTGGAGGTGCCTTTGGAAGGTGCACGATACGACTGCCAATTGGGGGCATCAACAAGATTATACTCGCAGATATGCCTCAACTTCGGCTTACCAGGATCCTGGGCAGCGAAATTCTCAACCACAAACACTACAAGCCCAAGGCAGACCAAGACCAGAAACGCTAACAGCTTTGTCTTCATTTCCCTCTCCTTTCAGAGAAAAAAATTAGGAAAACATAATTGCCATCCAGATTTCGGTATACCGGGAGAACTGCTGTTCCCTTTTTTGAGAGGAACTCTCGATGTTTAGTTTGAAATGATAAGTGGGAGGTAAGAATCCGGTGCAAGCTTCTCTGGAAAATTCTCAGTAATCGAAAACGGACCTTTAGACTCTCTTCATTTATGATTTTGCTAAACATAAGAGAACAGTCTTTGAGCCCTTAATATTCGAATTAAGTCCCTTCATGGTTATAATAACAACAATTCAGTTATTGTCAAGTAGAAAAACGATCGGATTAAATAATTCTTTAAACACCTTCATACATAAGTGAGTTGGCATACGTTCACCTGATGCAAACTATCGGCCGTTTCCCTGCAAATCGTTTTTGACCAGGTTGTGTTGCTATCCCGTTGAAAAGTAAGTCTTACCGCAGGTGAAACAAAATGACTTCCAAAAAGTTGGAGAGTGAACCCATCCGACAAACGTAAGGTTCGAGTGGCAAGTGTTTAATATATAAGTCCATACAGTATGCGGGAGTTCAGAGAGAAGAGTTTTCCTGATTTTTGGATTCCCTTTTAAATGATTTGTTCTACTTAACGATTTCAGCAGGTCTCTTAAAGATAAAAACATAGAAGTTAATGAGATTTCTATTAACGATTTTTTTAAAGTCCCGTAGCAATATGCCGAGTTAAGGATTAAACGAAATCTTGAAATATAAGAGTTTTATACCATAATAAAAAGGGAGGGTATCATGTTAGCATGGTGTACCATTCTATTTTTCCTGGGAGTTCTGGCATTTCTGGATGCCATCTTCAACTATGGGGAAATATTCAGAAAAGTTAACTCCTTGATGTTCATGTTGATTTCCCTGGGGGTGTTAATCCGTCTCAGATGGGAGCGTTCCCATCTAAAGAGGAAAAAATCTGCTACCTCCATTCATAAAAAGGAGGAAACGCCGGTAGGAGTGGAAAATTAACAACCTTATGAGGTATGTTTTTATCGGCATTATCAAACTCAGACCTGTTTGCAGAATCAGAGTTAGTCATCTCCATCCCCGACAAAAGACTTATTGAAAAACCTACCTATCAAGCAGGCTTGCCTTTTCCAGAAACTCCATGAGATCTGAGAGTGAAAAAACTCTATTCTTTAGGGGGTGTTTTTAGTTGTAGCGTAGAAAGTTATGGATTTATATTAAACCATTAGTTTAATACTCTTTTGGCCTTTCCTCTCCTGAGATGACCCGGAGCGCGCCTAAGGTCAAAGCTTCCATTTCGTCCTCACCGGGGTAAACCAGAACCGGAGAAATGAATTCAACCTTCTGGGTAATTAAGTCGGTTAATCTCTTGGAATTGGCGATTCCTCCGGTCAGAACGATGGCATCCACCTTTCCTTCCAGCGTGGTCGCCATGGCACCGATCTCCTTGGCAATCTGATAGACTAAGGCGTGATAGACCAGCTTCGACTTCTGGTCACCTTCATCCACTCTTTTCTCCACCTCCTGGACGTTGTCCGTTCCCAGATGAGCCAGAAGCCCTCCTTTTTTGGTGAGAAGTTGTATCATCTCTTTCTGAGTATACTCTCCTGTATAGCATAGTTTGGCCAATCCGGTGACCGGCAAAGCGCCCACCCTTTGGGGAGAAAACGGTCCCATGTCGTTGGCATTATTCACGTCGATCATTCTACCTTTAAGATGCGAGCTTACGCTGATACCTGAACCCAAATGAACGATGATCAGATTCAACTCCTCGTATTTTTTTCCCAGCTTCTTTGCCGCCTTTCTTGCCACCATCTTCTGGTTGAGGGCATGGGAAAGGCTCTTTCTTTCGATTTGAGGCAGTCCGGAGATGCGAGCTTCCGGGATGAACTCGTCCACCGAGACCGGGTCCACGATGAACGCTGGGACCCGGGTTTCCCTCACCAGTTCATGAGCGATCAATGCTCCCAAATTCGACGGATGATCCGCTTGAACCTTACCGCTTTTTATGTCGGAGAGCATTTTCTCGTTGACCAGATAGGTCCCGCTCTCCAGGGATTTGAAGGGACCCCCTCTTCCCACCACTGCGGATAAGTCGGTGACTTTGACCTTGTTATCCTGAAGAAAATCCACAACCAGATTCTTTCTGTAGTCTAATTGATCCAGGGTCCCTTTAAACGAAGATAGATCATCCGGGGAATGTCTGATGACCTCCACCTTAAGAGGGGTGTCATTGATGTATAACGCCACCTTGGTGGAGGTGGCGCCGGGATTGATGCTTAGTATTCTGAATTGATCCGTCATCTCTTCGATTGGAGGAAATCAATCTCAATCTTCGACCAAAAGATGTTATGCTCTTTATTATTTAAGATTTAGACTCTATGTTTTATGCTGTAAGCTGTATACTGTATGCTGCGTACTGCCTACTGGCAGCTACACTCATCTGCCGTACCCTGCTTGAATCTCTTTACCTGACTGATTCTTTCCTCAGCCAGCAGGGTTGCGGCTTTGTGGGTGGGGATGTTTTCTTTCTCCGATTTCTCCAATACCCTGTACAATATCTCGTAAATTCCGCTAGCGCGTTTTATGGCTCTCTCCTGCTGGTATCCTTCAAGCTCGTTCACCACGTTTATCAACCCCCCTGCGCCTATAACGAAATCGGGTGCATAGAGAATTTTCTTTTTATGAAGAATCTCCCCGTGTCGCTCCTCGGCCAGTTGATTGTTAGCCGCCCCGGCCACTATCTTGACTTTAAGTCTCTCGATGGTTTGATCGTTGATTATTCCTCCCAGGGCGTTAGGGGAAAAAACGTCTGCTTTAACGTCGTAAATGTCGTCCGGGGAAACCACCTCTGCTCCGAATTTCTGTTTAGCCAGATCGACTTTAGCGTTGTCCATATCCGCCACCAGCAACCTGCATTCTCTTTTGGCGAGCATTTCCGCTAAGTTAAATCCCACATTGCCCAAACCCTGTATGGCAACCGAGAGCCCTTCAAGCGATTTTTTCCCAAACACCTTCTCCGCGCAGGCTAAAAGCCCACTTTCCAAACCGATGGCGGTGACCGGTCCCGGGTCTCCTCCTCCGCCCAATGCCTGAGAAAGCCCGGTGACGTATTGGGTCTCGTATCTTACGATCTCCATGTCCTCCACCGTGGTTCCCACGTCTTCGGCAGTTATGTATCTGCCGTTCAAACTCTCCACGAAACGACCGAACGATCTGAGCACCAGCTCGTTTTTGTCTTTGAGCGGATCGCCGATGATAACTCCCTGTCCGCCGCCTAAATTGATGCCGGCAGCAGCCGCCTTATAGGTCATGCTTTTGGAAAGCAAAAGCACGTCGGTAAGCGCCTCCTCTTCCGATTTGTAAGAATGCATCCTCACCCCCCCGATGGCAGGACCCAAGGTGGTATCATGGATGGCAATTATGGATCTCAGACCGGCAACTCTGTCCGACCAGAAAGCCACCTGTTCATGCTCATCTAAAGCTAAGGATTTAAATATCTCCAAACCAACCTCCTGAAGACTTCACGTGGATTGCTCGGCTTCAGCCGAACCTCACGGAAATGTCTTTGATGGTTGCTGCGGGTCGTCTTACCTCGCAATACTTCTGGTTCGTGGTGAGGACACCCCGAACCATCCTCGATTTCATTGGACGGGATAAATTCCCGCCCCTATGAGATACCATGTCCTATCAGCCATAGGGCAGGGCATTCAGCCCTGCCGATGTATTCTTGCGATTATGTAGAATTCTCGGCGCGCCATTGCGATTACCAATTCGGCTTTCTCTTCTCCAAGAATGCAGACATCCCCTCTTTGGCTTCGCCTGAGGCAAAACATTCGGCAAATCCGGCTGTCTCGTGCTCACTTCCTTTGTCGAGTTTCTCCTCGATTCCCTCGTTGATCGCCCTCTTTGCCAGCTTAACCGCAAGCGGTCCTTTTGATGCGATCTTTTTTGCCATCTCCATGCATGCGTCCATAAGCTGCTCCGCCGGGATCACCTGATTGACTAGTCCAATGGAAAGAGCTGTCTGAGCATCAACCATATCGCCGGTGAAGATCATCTCCTTTGCCTTTGCCGTACCTACCAGCCGGGAGAGCCTCTGGGTGCCGGCAAAACCCGGTATGACGCCCAGGTTCACCTCAGGCTGGCCCAACTTTGCCTTATCCGAAGCAATGCGGATGTCACAGGCCATTGCCAACTCGCATCCTCCGCCCAAAGCGAATCCGTTGACAGCAGCGATGACCGGTTTTTTGATCTTGGCGACCTTGCTGAATACCTTTTGACCTGCCCTGGAAAACTCCCTGGATTGATCTGCAGTCATGTCCTTCATCTCGGCTATGTCTGCTCCGGCCACGAAAGCCTTCCCCTCGCCGGTGATTACGATCACCTTAACGTCATCGGAGTCCTTTAGTTGAGAGAACGCTTCCCTTAGCTCCTCCAGGGTCGCGCTGTTAAGAGCATTGAGGGCATCGGGCCGGTTCATCTTTATCATGCCCACGTTTTCTTTGATCTCCAGAATGATATTTTTAAATGCCATGTTTCCTCCTTCGTTATTCAGAGACATTAGAAAAAGAACCTAACTAAAGTTAGGTTCAGGAAAATATTTCCTATTTCATGAGCTCCCGTGCAATGACTAACCTTTGTATCTCCGAGGTTCCCTCTCCGATTTCGCAGAGCTTTATGTCCCGCAGGTATCTTTCCACCGGATACTCGGACATATATCCGTATCCGCCGAATATCTGGATGGCTTGATAGGTAACGAATCTGCCTACTTCCGATGCATAAAGCTTCGCCATGGCGGATTCTTTGATGAACCTCTCCCCTTTATCCTTCAGTTCAGAGGCGTGATATAACAGGTGCCTTGCCGCTTCAAGCTGGGTGGCCATATCAGATAGCTTCCATTGTATTGCCTGGAATTTTGCGATGGGCTTTCCGAATTGCTCCCTCTCCTTGGCATACTTTAAAGCCTTATCAAAGGCTCCCTGGGCAATTCCCAGAGCCATGGCACCTATGCTGATTCTTCCGCCATCCAAGGTTATCATGAACTGCTTGAATCCCTCCCCCTCCTTTCCCAAAAGATTTTCTTTGGGAAGTCTTAAGTCCTCAAAAATCAGGGTGGCGGTATCGGAACCTCGCAGTCCCATCTTGTCCTCTTTTTTCCCGATGGAGAAACCCTTCATTTCCTTTTCCACGATGAAGGAGCTTATTCCTTTATATCCTTTGCTCTTGTCGGTTACCGCGGTGATTACAAAGGTTTCTCCCACGCTGGCGTTGGTGATGAAACATTTGCTTCCGTTGATCATGTAGGAATCGCCATCCAAGACCGCTGTGGTCTTGGTGCCGGCGGCATCGGAGCCTGCATCCGGCTCGGTCAAGCCGAATGATCCCAGCTTTTTTCCGGAGGCCAAATCGGGTATGTATTTTCGTTTCTGCTCTTCGTTACCGAAAAGATAGATGGGATAAAGTCCCAAGGAATCATGGGCGGCAACGGTTATACCGGTAGAGCCGCAAACTCTGGAGATCTCTTCTACGGCTATGGTGTAACTTAAGGTATCATAACCTGATCCACCATATTCTTTGGGGACCACCATCCCCAGAATCCCCATCTCCCCTAATTTTTTTATGTTGTCAAAAGAAAATTTTCCGATCTCATCTAATTCCTTAGCCTTGGGCTCGATCTCTTTTTCAGCAAAATCCCTTATCTTTTTGCGAAATTCTTCATGCTGTTTGGAAAGTCTCATCTGTATCTCCTGATTGAAAATCCCGTCCGCAGGCGGGAATGGCTATTCCTTCAAAAGGTGGCGGGAGATGACAATTCTCTGGGCTTCAGAAGTTCCCTCATAAATCTCTGTCACCCGTGCATCTCTGAAATACCTCTCCACCGGATACTCCTTCATGTAACCATATCCCCCGTGAATCTGCACCGCCTCGTTGACTACCCGGTTTGCCACCTCAGAGGCGTAAAGTTTTGCCATGGCCGCCTCCCGGCTGCATCTTATCTTATTGTTCTGTATATGGGCGGCTCGATAGATCAAAAGTCTGGCCGCATCTATCTGGGTAGCCATATCTGCAAGCTTGAAGGCGATAGCTTGAAAGTTACAGATGGGTTGTCCAAATTGAACTCTTTCTTTGGAGTATTTTAGAGTTTCATCAAAAGCCGCCTGAGCAATTCCAATGGATTGCGCTCCCACTGCGATTCTGCTGGGGTCCAAAAGTGAAAGGGCGATTTTAAACCCCTCGTTCTCCTTCCCCAGGAGATTCCCCCTGGGGATCTTGCAATCGGCAAAGGAGAGCTCCCGCGTATCCGAGCCCTTTATCCCCATTTTCTTTTCCTTTGCTCCGATGGAAAATCCCTCGGTCTCTCTCTCCACCAAAAGGCAGGAAATCCCTCTGGACTTAAGCTCTGGATTGGTCGAGACGAAAACCACGAAAAGGTTAGCTATCCCACCATTGGTAACGAATGTTTTGGTGCCGTTGAGTAAATAGAAATCATCCTTTGGCACGGCACTGGTTCTGAGGCTTCCTGCATCCGTACCTGATCCGGGCTCGGTCAGGGAATATGCTCCCATTATCTCTCCACCAGCCAGGGAAGGAAGATATTTCTTCTTCTGTTCTTCAGTCCCGAATTTCAGGATGGCTTCGCATACCAGTGAATTGTGCACTGAAAGCGCAATCATCAGCGCGGCACACGCTCTGGCGAATTCCTCCATCACCAAAATATAGCTGATGAAATCAAAGTTGGACCCGCCAAATTCCTCCGGAAGCATTATCCCCATATAGCCCAAACCGGCCAGTTCTTTATAAATCTCCTTTGGTATTTCCTCTTTTTCGTCAAATTCCTGGGCTTTTGGCATAAGGGTATTTTTAGCGAAATCAGCCGCCGCCTCCTTCACCATTCTCTGCTCTTCGTTAAGTTCAAAATACATAGGTCGCTCCTTGCTTTTGTTTCTGCTAACCCTGCTACATTCGCATCAAAGCCACAAAGGCTCAGCGGATAGATGAACTTTCCGCTACACAGCTTTTGATTTATCTGACGGAAAAAATAAGCTTTTGTCTGTAAGAAGTCAAGCCAAAGCTACCTTGATTACACGAAGAGGGAAAAGGAAATCCTATTGATAAATGTTGGTTGAAGCGCCAAGCCCCGCCAAGGCGGGATCTTCGACTTCAGCTTGTCCAAAAAAGCTCGTCTTTTTGTTTAAGTTCTGCTCAGGCTTGTGTGTTGGAGCGGGGATTAAATCCCTGCCCCAACCAAAACTTCAATCTGGTTCACCTAAAGTCATACGACCTGAAGGGGTAAATACTCCAAATCCTCTCTCCAAGTTGGCTTGGATCACTCTGCTCTTTTGAATACCATGCAGGTTACGGTTCGGTCGTTACCACCCATGCTGATGAGCAAGCCATAGGGGCGATCCGGTTTGATATCCACCTGACAGTCGCCTGCTTTGCCGGTGAGCTGGTGCAAACAGTCCACCGCCTGCCTGACCCCGGTTCCACCTGTATAATGTCCGAATCCGACCAATCCGCCGGTGGCATTCGTGGGCATCTCTCCGTCGATGCCTATCTTACCCTCGGCCACGTATCCAGCGGCCTCTCCGTAACCAATAACTCCCGTAGCTTCCAGATGCTGGAGTCCTCCGATGGTGAAGCAGTCGTGCACCTCCAGAAAGCCCAGGTCCTTGGGACCAATGCCTGCCATCTCGTACGCCTTCTCCACGGATCTTCTGGTGGTAGTGAGCCTGGTCTTGTCTTCCGGCAGCTTGGTCACGTCTGCCTGCGATTGTCCCAATCCCATAACCTCCACGGCATCCTTCTTGTCGATTCCTATCCTCTGCAGTCCCTCCTCGGAGGTGAAGATCATGGCAGAACAGCCGTCGGAAACCTTGGAGCAATCGTACACGTTGATGTGCTCGCAGAAAACCTTGGGGTTGGGCGGGGTCATGCCGGCTGCCACTAAATCCTCGATGGTGTTATGATACTCTTGCGCTTTGGGATTCTTCCGCGCGTTGGTAACGGCATTGGCATACCAGTGTGCCATCCCCTTTCTCACGTAATCATAACCAAACTTCTCGTAGCACGCTCCGGCTCTGTCTGAGAATTGGCCTGGGAAGAAGTAGGCCGCGCCGTCTTTACGCTGAGATTTGTAATGTCCTGCTCCCGCCAGGATATCCGCACCATAGATGGCTTTGACCGTGTTCTGTACTTCCACTCCCATGGTCAGGACTACATCGGATATCTCAGAGCAGACACTCTTGATCGCCGAGTAGAGAGCCAAACCACCGGACCCACAAGCGCCTTCCGTCCTGGTGCAGGGTTTGTATTCCAATGCAGGATCGATGTAAGGAATAAATCCGGGTAGATTGCCCTGTCGGTTGAACCGTGCCGCCATGAAGTTGCCTATCACTCCCTCGTCGATGTTGTTGACATCGTTGATCTGGTCGATTACGCCGCGTCCGGCTTCCTTGATGTATTCCTCCAAACCCGGTCTCGGCTTCTTGGGATGAAACTCTCTTCT
>CAYOSZ010000039.1:0-10353 GCA_964406715.1 uncultured Ignavibacteria bacterium
TACCGCACGATCAAGCGGCACACCACCTACCATAAGCCACTGGATCGATTTTCCCGGACAGAAGTCCACAAGACGTAGCGGAAAGCTTCAGCTTTCCATTTGTTTGATTTATGGAGACCTGAAGGTCTCCGCTACACTTGTAAGGAGATTGGTGGAGACCGAAGGGTCTCCGCTACATTTTTAAAGGGATGGTGAAAAAGATATTAACTTCCTATTCAATATCCAAGAATTCCCAATTCGTAAGCATCTATGAGAGCCATGACCGCATGCTGGTTTCTGTCAACCCTCATTAAACCGGAGGCATGGTTGGGTTTAAATCCTCCAATAGCTTCTCTCTCAAAATTTGTCGAATCTTTAACCTGCAACGACTGGATGATATCGGATCCCTCCCGGATGAAGTTGGCATAACATTCCGCTTTATCCTTATGGTCGAGCTCTCCAGCAATTTGGTATGCCTTGTTCATCCCCTCCAGGTAAACGGCAATCCCCGACACTCTTGGCAAATCGAGCTTACGGCAATTCATTCTGGGCGAATGCTGATCGATGACGTAATCGTTCATCTCCAGAACGAAATCCGCCACCTCTCCTCTTCGAGTGTACTTGTACAACCCATAATAAGCTCTTGACTGCCAGGGAATGAAAGCGTCGTTGGGATTATCCCGCCAATACCCGGCATAATAAGGGAATGCTTTTTCCACGGTTTTCAAATATCTATCGTCTTTAGTGTATTCATAGAGCGACGCCAACGCAAAAAGGGCCTCTCCCGGGTAATAATCGATTCCGGTTGAGCTGTCCGAGTTGAATTCGGTTCGGAAGGATCCGTCGTCCCTTTGCAAAGAGATTATGCCTTTGGCGAATTTGTCCAGATAGTATTCTTTTTGGGGATGATCCATCTTCAAAAGTGCCAGGATCATGAAAGCCGAATAACCCAACTGCATTTCCCGGGGATCGATGTCGACATAGCAGAAATCATTTTCTTGGTCATACTTGAAGAATTTTTCAAAATATCGAAATCCCCGGTGTGCCAATGAATCATATCTGGGATCGTCAAGATAGTTTGATAATTCCGCTATGGACCACAAGGCGGCCATCTCTCTTAATGGGTGGTGCTCTTGGGAATGTATTTTATGTTGTTGAAAATATTGATAATAAAGAAAAGAATCGTCTTGATTGTTCAGAAACCACTCCCCGGCCAGCTTAATTGACCGGACGTACCTGTTTTCCTCGGCAGAAGACGTTGTTAAACCATATGCTGATATGGCAAGCGATGCGATTATGAAAACGATCCAATTCTTCATGGTGTGAATGTATTAAATTTGGTTCTCAAAAACTTCCATTTATGTACATCTTGGCCATACGAACTCCGTCTATGGTTGATTGGAGCAGAGCGAAGCTTTATATATCGCTGCCGGATGAAGTTGTCATCAGTTTATTCCTCATCAGCAAGGCGGTTTTTAAATTCCGCCACGGCTTGAGGAAATCTGATAACAACCTTGATAAGTCAATAGATATTGAAAGAGGGAATAAACATATAGCCCATCTAATTGATATTTGATCGTCCATTTCTTGATATCTTTAGACCTGGTGATTCTTACTCTAACAGATTTCCAACTCATTGTCAAGTTTTTCGAAGAAATTCACAGCAAGCCACAAGCAGCTGAGAAACTGGAATGTTCACCTTCAGCCGGTGTATTACTGAGAATCTTCACCAAGCACGGAGAGATACGAATGGAAACTTAAGTTCGGCCTTCCATCCACGCCATACCACCCGGAAATGAATCTCGCCTTCGAGCTTCACGCTCTGAAAACCGTCAAGCGCATGGTTGCCACCGGGAAGCCAAGGAAGAATATTTTAATCGTGTCGTGGATAATACCGGTTTCATCGATTAGATTCTCATCCTTACACCTCAGGCGCCACCTTCTACCTCTGTAATAAGGCCGGATATAATATGGTGTGAATCGAAATCCCCTGTCGTGGAGAATGATATCCGCCCCCAACGGCATGTCGTCCGCCGTCACGTGAAGCCGATTTGAGCCCACCATCTCCACGTGCATGGCCCGTGCCATCACATTCCCGGAGGAGAATTCAAAGCGTTCTTTCACCACCCAAGCCGTGTCTGAAAGCCAGAAAGGCTGGCTCCAAAAGCGAACTCGTTCCCTGGGTATCACCCACCGGATTAATGGATGTGGCCTTAGCTCGCCTTCTCCTTTCCATCTGCCAATGAAGAACTGCCTTGGTTGAAGAGGCGTCACCTTCTCATCTGCCATAACCTCAAATACCACGCTTCGGGGAATCATACTTCCGAAGCATCAAAGGACTAAAGCGGGCAGGATGCCCGCGCTGCGATACCACTCATTCTTTATATATCAAGATCATTCTGAAAAATCGCCAACAGCTCCTCTGGAGTGAAGACCTGCTGTTGGGTTTTTATCCCCGCTTCATTAAGCTTTAAGACAAGCTCCACCACCCGAGGAAGATCAAGCCCGGCTGATCTTATCCTTTCGGCGTCTTTGAAAAATTCCGCCCTGTCGCAGAAGGCAAGCAGATTGCCCTGATCCAAAAGGATGATCTTTTCAGCCAGCTGCGCTATCAGGTCCATATTGTGGGAGATCAAGATTATGGTCACTCCGGCTGAGTTCAATTCCTTAAGTAGCCCTTTGATCTCCTGAGTGCTCTTATCATCCAGACCACAGGTGGGCTCATCCAAAACCAAAATTTCCGGTTTGAGGGCTAAAATACCAGCAATGGCAGCTTTTCTTTGCTCTCCCCCGCTTAAGGAAAAAGGAGAGCGGAGGGCGAATTTGTCGAAATCCAGCCCCACCTTCTCCATCGCTTCTCTGACCCGGCTGTTTATTTCCTCCTGTGGCAGGTTTAGATTCTTGGGACCAAAGGCAACGTCGTCATACACCGTATTCTCGAACAACTGCAGCTCCGGAAACTGAAAAACCAACCCCACCTTCTGTCTGATCTTTCTCAAGTCCACGTTCTTGTCTTTCAAGCTTATCCCTTCAATCGACACGTCTCCTGAGCTGGGGAAGAGAAGCCCGTTTAAGTGTTGAACCAGCGTGCTCTTTCCTGATCCGGTCGGTCCGACCAGGCCGATGAAATCCCCCTTCTTTATCTTGAAGCTTATCTGGCTTAAAGCTCTTCTGGCAGTGGGCAGTCCTTGATCGTAAAGGTAGCTCACCTGGTTCAATGAAATCTGTGAAGGTTTATTGTCCACCGCCTCCTGTCGGCTGTCCGCAGCTTTTTCTTTTATTTTCATCTTGCCGCTTTCTACGTTTCCTGCGATCTCACTTACCAGATCATCCAGGGTAAGGCATCCGTCTGAGATATGCCATCCTCTCTGTTTCAGGGCAGAGGCTATTTTCAACGGAAAGGGGACCCCCAATCCAATTTCCTCCAGCAGCTCTCTTTGCTTAAATATCGCCGGGGGTGAATCGTTCAACAATATTTTTCCCTGGTGCATCACCAGAACCCTGTCTGCAGTGACGGTTTCCTCCGGAAACTGGGTGATGTGAATCACCGTTAGGTTTGTCTCCTCGGACAGCATGGATACAAGAGAAAGCACTTCCTTTCTTCCCACCGGATCCAAAAGCGAGGTGGGCTCATCCAAGATCAGATATTCAGGCTGCATGGAAAGCACCGCGGCTAAAGCCACCTTTTGCTTCTCTCCCCCGGACAATTTATGCGGCGGGTGATCCCTGTACCTTTCCAGATTGAAATATTTAAGCGCCCTCTCCACCTTCGTTCTCATCTGTTGGTAAGGCATCGCCAAATTCTCCAGACCGAAGGCGATCTCTCTTTCCACTGAGGTGGAGACTATCTGATTGTCCGGGTTTTGAAAGACCATCCCCACCCTCTGGCGAATCAGCTTCTGCGCGTCTTTGTCCCGGGTGTTCAAACCGTCCACCCTTACAACACCTGTATCAGGCAGTATCAGGGCATTCAAAAGCTTCGCCAGGGTGGTCTTGCCCGACCCGTTGGAGCCGATGATGGCAACGGATTCCCCCTCCTTCAGTGTGAGACCGACATTGTCTAAGGCTAAGATGGATTTCTTCTCTTCCCCACCTTTGGGGTGAACCATGCGGTTCTCCCCTTTGGTATGAACCTTACGGCTCATACCTTTGGCGGGATTTTCAGCCAGCTTATAATTGTATGAAACTCCTTTAAGCTCAATCACAGATAGGAATATAGAGGTACGAAAAACCTTTGTCAAACGAATATGTGGATGGTGTACTCTTGATTATGAACT
This sequence comes from uncultured Ignavibacteria bacterium, assembly GCA_964406715.1. Classification (GTDB taxonomy): domain Bacteria; phylum Zixibacteria; class MSB-5A5; order MSB-5A5; family SM1-73; genus SM23-73-3. Next base: position 4,257 of record CAYOSZ010000039.1, read on the forward strand.
CAGACGTTACGTTTGGGGAAAGACCAGAACTTAACTTAAGTTAGGTTCTGGTTTATTGCAATGTTAAATCCTGGATTCTCATCGTTAGCCTTTGTACACCCCATCTCTTAAAAATAAAAGTTGACATAAACGCAGGCATGTCTTATATAAAATACAAAGAGGGAGTTTTGTCTGGATTATATCAAATGGATGTTAGTTTCGATGCAGAGGGGATATAACTGAAGAAAGTTATGCAAATCCAGAACCGGAGATCGACATAACTGTGAAAATTTGCTTGTGTCTTTATACAAACGAACGTATATTTTTGTAAATCTGTTTATGATGGATTAACCTGAAATCTACTTTTGCCCTGTATCTTTTAATTTCGGTTATGAGTGCTCAAAGAAAATTCGGCTTGCGCAATAAAATCGTGGTGGTTCCCATGGGAGATTTAGATCACGTCATGGTGAACAAATTAGCCTCCCAGCTGGTATCGTATTTCAGCGTAGGGGTGGACGTTCTGCAGGGGGTGAAAATCCCGCAGGAGGCGTTCAACCAGCAGAGGGGACAATACTATTCCACCGTGGTTCTGACCAAATTGGAGCTCATGAAATCTGCCCCCGGGGAAAAAATGCTGGGACTGGTGGACGATGATCTGTTCATACCCTCCAAGAACCACGTTATTGGCGACGCCGATCCTGCCGGCAAATCGGCCGTGGTTTCGCTCTTCCGGTTAAGACGGGAGAACTATGAGATGCTGGATGAGGCCAAGGTTTTGTTCTCTCGTCTGCTTAAAGAGTGCGTGCATCAACTGGGGCACCTGTGGGGATTCAAAGATTGTCGCAATCCCAAATGTGTCATGTATCTTACCGAGGACGTCAGCCAGGTGGACAGGAAGGGAAAGAAATTTTGCGACAATTGTTTAAGAAGAGTCAAGGTTCGGCATAGATAGGATGTGCAAAGAGTAATCTACACTATCGGAACCTCCAACCGCACCATCGAGCAGTTCATATCCCTGTGCAAACAATTTAAACTTCAGGCAGTGGTGGACGTCAGGAGATTTCCTGTCTCGAAGTTCGATCATTTCAAAAAGGATAAGCTGGCTTCAACTCTTCAAAAAGGGGGAATGAGATACTTCTATCTGGGAAATCTTTTGGGAGGATTCAGAAAAGAGGGTTACGGGGAGCATACCCGCACGCCGGAATTCACCAAGGGGATAGAAGAATTAGAAAAGATCGCCTCCGAATTCATGACCGCTTTTTTATGCGCGGAGAAATTTCCCTGGAGGTGTCATCGAAAATTCATAGCACTGGAGCTTGTGCGGAAAGGATGGCGGGTGATTCACATTCTGGATAAGGAGAAGACTTGGGAACCCCAAAAGACACCGACGCTTTTCGACCGGGATACTTAAAGCTGCACCAGACGGGTGAGCTTTCCCGGAGAATCGATGCTTTATGGGCAAAACTAAAGAGTTGTGATATCTGCCCGCATCAGTGCCGGGTTAATCGACTGCAGAAGGAAAAGGGAATCTGCCAAACCGGCAGGAAGGCAGAGGTCTCCAGCTTCGGACCGCATTTCGGAGAGGAAAGCCCGCTGGTGGGAAGACATGGCTCGGGAACTATCTTCTTCACTCACTGTAACTTATTATGCGTCTTCTGCCAGAATTACGACATCAGCCATCTGGGTCACGGATATGAAACGGATGAGGAGAAGATTGCGGAGATCATGCTTTCTTTGCAGAAAATGGGATGTCATAACATCAACTTCGTGACCCCCACTCACGTGATCCCGCAGATCGTAAAAGCCCTTCCCTTTGCCATCCAGCAGGGATTGAACCTTCCTTTGGTTTACAACACCGGAGGTTATGATTCCGTCGACACGCTTGTGCTTCTGGACGGCATATTTGACATCTACATGCCTGATCTGAAATACTCAGACGATAAGATCGCCCAAAGATACTGTAACGCCAAGGACTATGCTACCAAAGTAAAGGATGCCATAAAAGAGATGCACCGTCAGGTGGGGGATTTGGAAATCGATAAGAGAGGAACAGCACTAAGGGGACTTTTGATAAGGCATTTGATTTTGCCGGAGGATTTGGCCGGAACAAAGGATGCCATGAGATTCATAGCCGAAGAGCTCTCCCAGAACACCTATGTCAATATAATGGACCAGTATCATCCCTGTTTTGAGGCAAATGATCATCCCCCGCTGGATCGAAGGATCTCCGGTGATGAATTTGCACGCGCGGGGAAGACAGTCCGCGAATTCGGAATAGAAAGATTGGATGGACCAAGGGGCTTCAGATTCCTTTAACTTGAACTCATAGGAACCCCACCCCCTATCCCCCTCTCCATTGCAAGGAGAGGGAGAACACAAGGAGGAGAGGTTATAAATATGAATCACTCACCCTCCACCATTTCCCATCCCTGGCGTGTGTCTCTGGAAGAAGCAAAAGAAATCCAGCTGAGACTTTCCCAACGAGTGATCCTGACAGATGATTTCGACGAGATCAAAAACATCTTAGGAGTAGGAGTGATCTTCTCTAAAACGCAGGATGAAGTTTTCGTAGGCTGTGTCAGCTTTTCGCTTCCAGAACTTCAGATTCAAGATAAGGCTTCACTCAAGCAAAAGGTGAGTTTCCCGTACATACCGGGATTCTTTGCATTCAGCGCAGGACCGGCCATTCTCGCAGCAATAAAAAAGCTAAAAAAGCCTGATTTGATAATGTTTCCCGGTAGGGGAATCGCTCATTCCAGAGGATTGGGCTTGGCAAGTCATCTGGGTGTGTTGCTCGACCTCCCTACCATCGCCTGCTCCAAAACACCATTGTGGAGAGATTATCCAAAGCTTTCTTTGGAGAAAGGCTCACATGTATTTATTAAGGGAGAAGACAAAAGGTTTGTCGGGGCGGTGGTAAGAACCAGTGAGGGGAAAAAGTCGGTCTTCGTAACGCCAGGTCACAAGATCTCAATTCAAACCTGTGTGAAGGTGATCCTTCAGTGTAGTCCAAAATACAGGATACCGGAACCTTTGAGGCAGGCACATATCTTGGCTAAAGAAATGGCAGAAAAAAAAGAATAAGGGCGGGATAAATTCCCGCCTCTATGGAGTGAATATCTGCTCATCCGGCTAGGAAGACACCTTGTAGGGGCAACTCATGAGTTGCCCCTACAACTTCTACCGCAAATTATGTATTCCCCAAAGCGGTATTAAAATGAGTTGACAAAAATCTGATATAGATTAGTTTAAATCAGGTTTACAACATCCTTCTCAGGGTCGAAGCCATGCCGAAGGTAATGATCAATCAGTACAAAAGACGGGACGTCTTCCGGTGTTCTCATAAGGCCCACTTCCGCTTCGAGAAGAACGTGTCGGTGTATCACGTTTTGAAGGAAAAGGAGTGCTTTCCCGAAGGCTGCATCTATTTTCTGTGGAAATGTCATCTGTTGAACAAAGGCACCTCCTGTCCCAAGAAATACCGGCACGTAGGAAGAGATTGCTTCTCCTGCAAGAACTATTTCGAGGAGAAGATAATACATCAGCCGGAGATATTGCCGGATGAGGAGGGATACCGGAAATTTCAACTCGATCTGGAGGAGTTCGAGGAGTGGCTGCAGGGGACGATGGGGAACTGGGTGGAGTTTTCCGGAACGGTCAACTCGGTCAAACCGCATTTTAAAAAAGTCAGATACGGGTCGAAAGACGCTTTGAGTTTCTCCGGATTTTTGATAAGCTTCAAAGAAGGATACATAGACAGAGTCTTTTTCGAGGATAATATCTACCTAACGGTGAGCAGAAGAACCCAGCAAAACTTAAAGTTTGCCAGAGGGGACGAAGTCGACTTCAAAGCCCGGTTAAGAACCGACAGGGGGAGGATAGTCTTGGAAAGAGTCAGATACGTGGAGTTTCCGCACAAAGAGAAGGAAGAATCCTGGACTTTGAGCCAAGCTTTGGTGGCGAAAAACACCGGAAGGGAGATCGACTGCCAGCCGGAAAAATGTATGATGTGCGAAAACGGGTGTCTTCTGGACGTGGTGGAAAAGACAGATAGAAGTTCTCCCATCAAAAGACATCTTTTCTGTTTGGCGGGAGTGGAGAACCCGGAGGAATGCATCTATCACGGGGTGAAGAAAATCGAAGAGGAGAAAGATCTGAGATATTCGACTGAAGAAGACAGCCTGTAGGTGAAGATCATTTCAATATAATCTTATCTTGATATGGCCAACCATTATTCCGAAGAACTGCTGGATCAGATCCGTGACGCCAATGACGTCGTGGATTTGATCTCGGAATACGTTCCCTTGAAGAAGAGAGGTAAGAACTTCGTGGGACTGTGCCCTTTTCACACGGAGAAAGCTCCATCCTTTACCGTCACCCCGGACAAGCAGATCTTCTACTGCTTCGGATGTGGGGAGGGGGGCAATGTCATCAGTTTTCTGATGAAGCACGAGAAGCTATCGTTCCCCGAGGCGGTCAAGGTCCTGGCCAAAAGAGCCAGCATTCCCCTGCCCCAGGATAGCTTTGATGATAAAAGAGCAAAACAATTGGACAAGCTGTATTATGCCAACCAGGTGGCAGATGAATTCTTTCATAAGAATCTTTATCGGGAAAAGCCGGGAAAGGTGGCCAGGCAATATTTAAAGAAACGAGGATTCGAGCCGGAGACCCAGAAGCTCTTCTCCTTGGGCTTTGCCTCAGCGGAGTGGGAGGGATTGATCAGATATGCTAAGACCAAGGGGATAGAGCCGGAGGTGTTGAGCTTAGCGGGATTGGCGGCCCCCCGGACGGAAGCAACCGGCTTTTATGATCGCTTCAGAAACAGAATAACCTTTCCCATCTTCAATCTTTCCGGAAAGATAGTGGGCTTTGGGGGCAGGGTCTTAGACGATAAAGACGAGCCCAAATATTTGAACTCTCCCGAGACGCCGATTTATCACAAGGGCAAAATCCTGTACGGGCTTAATTTCTCCAAGGATGAGATCAGGCAGCAGAAGAGCGCGATATTAGTGGAGGGGAACGTCGATCTCATCACCTTATATCAAGCCGGAATAAAAAACGTGGTCGCCTCCTCCGGCACCGCCTTCACCCAGAACCAGGCCCGGCTTTTGTCCCGCTACGCCGAGAAGGTATTCCTTTTTTTCGATGCCGACACCGCCGGACAATCCGCCACCTTCCGCAGCGTTGATCTGCTTTTCAGCGAGGGGCTGGAGGTGTTCGTGGTAAGTTTGAAGCCAGGGGAAGATCCCGATTCGTTCCTGCGAAAGTTCGGTGTGGATGCGGTAAGGGAAAAAATTAAAAAAGCAGATTCCTTTATTGATTTCAAATATGAATCCCTAGGGCAGGATTTTGAAAATCTCTCCTTAAGGCAGCAGGAGAAGGTCATCTCTGATCTGGCCCAAACCGCCGGAAAGATCACCGATGAGATCAGAAAAAACCTCTTCATCAAGAAAATAGCGCAGACGTTTAAGATGGACGAAGCACCCATAATGAAGCTGGCAGGCAGAAAAAGAACGTCCGCTGTCCGCCGTCCGCCGTCCGCTGCCTCAGAAGCAAAGACTGACCTGCGATTGAGCCGGGAGGAGGAGATCGAGAGGGGACTGTTGAGGATCCTGATGGAGGATAAGAAGCTGTTGAAGTTGACCACCGGAAAGCTGAATCCGGAGGATTTCTCCACCTCCGAGCACAGGGAAATCTTTCAACTGATCGGGGCACAAAAAAAGACCTCTCCGGCCAGCCTTCTGGACAAAGCGGAGAAAGAAAAAACCAAGGACTTGATCCTCCAGATAGCGGGCATGGATTTGGGTCCGGCAGAGTTCTCCGTTCAACTGACCGACCACCTCATCGCATTAAACCGGCTGAAGAAGAATCGAAAAATCACCTCGCTTAAGGATGACATACAAAGGGCGCTGCAGGAGGGCGACATACAGACCGCCAATCGACTGACCAAGGAATTCGAGAAATTGAAAAAAACTCAAAATCCAACCTAAACGAACAGCACCAGACTTCCGCAAATCAAAGTCGCCTGCCATCTGGTCCCCAAATAACGTTTGCGCCAAGACAATTTGATCCTTATTATGGTTAGAATTTGACAGGATGGAAAAACTCTGATGCCGAC
>CAYOSZ010000040.1:0-8493 GCA_964406715.1 uncultured Ignavibacteria bacterium
GAAAGCCATAAACTGGCTGCGGAGAATGGAACTTCCCGAAGGGGGATGAGGAATGCTGGAGCAAGATGAGGAAATCGATCCGGATTCCAGCGCTCAGATCACCTTCCTCATGGGAGATCTCCTGGGCAAGGAGGACACACTGTATAAGAGGGGCATCGTCTTGTATGAACAACACCTCCACCAGAGAGCGGAAGAAGCCCAAGCAGGGTTCTGGGACCGAAAAGGAGAAAGAGTGGAAAACGAGGTCTATCATCTGACTCATCTTTTGGGGCAGTCCATTTTTTCCGGAAAAAGAGTGGCGGATGCAGGATACGATTTCAAAGACAAAAGGGTGAAGAAGATCGTTGAAGCGATAATTGCCATTCAAAGAGAGGACGCTGGCTTCAGGCCCTACTGGATGCAGGAAAGCGATCCCTTGTACACCGGGATCGTTTTGAAGATCTTCCTCTGGGTAAAAGCTATGGGGAAGAAGAAAATCAAATCTATGATCGAGAAAGTTGTGTTCGATACCGCTTAGCCAGGGCTTTATGCCTTGGAGTGCAAGCCATGAAGGCATACCTGCGCGTGCCTTGCGCAGAATTCAACCTATTAGTAAACCTAAAACTTTGTGTTCCGGTGTATCTTCAGGAACAAAAAACTTGCTTTAACGCCCTCACCTTGTATATTTTCTGATAACTTCAAGCGCCATGCATCACTACGAAGAAGAAGAGTTTAAGACTTAAGGCTTTGGATTCAAGTAGATGAAAAAGGAAACCAAGGGATATATTTATGTCATCCTGGGGGCAAGTTTTCTGGGAACCATAGGGATTCTGGCTCGTTTGATCTATGTGCACGAGCCTGACCCTCTCACCGTGGTCACCTTCAGAGCTTTGATCGCCTTCTTGCTCTTGTTTCTTACTGCCGTTTTCGTAAATCCGGATTGGCTGAGAATCAGAAAAAAGGACTTTTTATTCTTCGCCCTGTACGGGCTTTTAAGCGTTACCCTGTGCTTTCTTCTGTTCTTCTACGCCATTAAATACACCACCGTGGCCACGGCCACCATACTCTTGTATACCTACCCGGCTTTCGTGGTGATCCTCTCGCGGTTTTTTTTAAAGGAGGAGTTTACCAGGACCAAAATCCTGGCACTGCTTTTCACCTTCTTGGGATGCGTTCTGGTTATTCAGATCTACGATCCGGCACAGTTCAAGCTCAATTTTAGAGGTATCCTCTATGGACTGGGGGCAAGCCTGGGAGCAGGGCTTTACAGCATATTCGGGAAAAAGGGGGTGGTGAAATACAGCTCCTATACCGTGGTGACCTATGCTTTGGGCTTCGGGAGTCTCTTTCTGTTGATCGCCCGCCGGGCGCACAACTTAGTTTCGGTGGATTATCCTGCAATAACCTGGCTGTGGATTTTTGCCCTGGCTTTGTTCTCCACTCTGGTGGGCTACTCTTTTTATACTAAGGGATTGCGCTATCTTGAGGCTGGTCGGGCCGGAATCGCTGCCACCTGGGAGGTGGTGGTGGCGTCTGTTTTGGCATTTGTCATCTTCGGTGAGACCTTGGCCGCTCTTCAGATAACCGGGGCTTTTCTGATATTTGCCGGCCTCGTCATCGTGAGAATTCATCCTTCAAGAGAAACGCCCCGGATGACTCTGTCCAAAAGCGGCTAATTCGCAGAGGAACTCAAAAAGGCAAGCCCCTTTAGTCCCCGGTTGCGCTTTCCATAAGAGGGAGCTAACTCGACGCCAGAATAATAATAGGTCAAGATATCCCGGTAGGAACGTCCTTTTCTCGCCATGCCGATGGCACCGGTCTGGCACATCCCCACCCCATGACCGTTTCCCCGGCCACGGGCGACGACCCGTTGTATGGAACCGTCAATATCTCTTTCTATTTCCAGATCAAAGCGGGTGCTGGGCAGAATCGAATTGCGATTGCTTCCCTTCCTCAGGGCCCATCGGATCTTATCCCCCCGGATGCGATAGCTTCCTCTCTCGGTCAACACATCCAACGCCTCCACCCTTCCCGAAGGGGACCTTTTTTCTACCTGCAGGTTAAGCAGATTTTTAAACTCACCATCCGGTAAGTTCACCGAAGCAGTAAAAAATCTCCTCAGGTTTTCCTCCAGAGTTTCTTTAGTCCAGCTCTCGATCCACATGTAACTCTCGGACCACGAGCAGAACTCACTGTCATCCACCGGAATCAAGTAAGCCCGCTTGGGTTTGTCCCACACCTTTTCTATAAACTCGGTCTTTCCCCCGCTGTTGGCGTGATAATAGGCGCAGATCAACTTCCCCTTATGAGTCAACACCTCTCCCCCGGTAATCTCCACTGCCCGATTCGCCAGAGCATCCTCCCCTCTGATGCCTTTGTAAATCTGATCGGTGACGGTTGCCTCCAGGTCATATCCTTTGTTTGTATGTTGACCCAGGCAAAAGAGAGCATAGGTGCGAGCGGCAACCGCCTGAACTTTCAGTGCCTCCTCCTCCTGCCTTCCCAACTTTCCCATCTCCGCCGGAACCACCCCTTTAAGATAATCCTCCACAAAAACCACATTCAAAGCCAAAATCAAGCCGGGATCATCTGTTCTACTGAGTTTAAGCGCACCCCGGTAAGGCCGGCCATTCAGGTATAGATAAGAGCTCTCTTTGTCAGGAATAAACAAGATCTTATTCAGATTGGCTTCCAACTCGCCTTGGGTTTTCTGGGTTAACCTTATTCCGCCATCGGAGGGTTTCACCAGCATATCCGCCGAAGCAAAGTAAGTCGACGGTTCACCCTGGAAGGGGAAACATTTAATGACGAACGAACCGTTGGAACCAATGCTTAAGTCGTTTTTCGTCTCGAGGAGTTTGACCGTCACCGCCGGCTGTTTGATCTGAGGAGGGCAAACCTCCTCCCGAAAGACCGGTTTCTCCACACAGCCAACCAAAAATAGGGCTATGGCAACCAAACTGAGCGTAAAAAGACCAATTTTATGAGTCATGCTCCGTTTTATTTTATTGTCTGAAATCCGTTTAATCAGTTGACAGCTCATAGAGAATCTCTCCCGCACTCAGGTCGTCTCCCTTTTATAGTATTACTTAAATTCTTAAAAGTTTGTTGTCTTAAAAAAAAGCCGACTGCTTAAAACCGCCAAACAACCGTTTTCAAAATAAAAGTGCTATGGCCGCCTTTAAACCAGAATCGAACCAAACATGATGCTAAGCAGTTTATATCTGTTATACACATTCAATATCGACCGAACCGTCAATTCATTTAACAAGACCATTGAAGGTTTAACCACCCACGATCATCTTATCACAGAAAAACACCATGGTCTGATAATCTTCCGATAGAATAAGAAAGACAGATTAAATCAATCCGAACGCCGCTTTTATCAACAAAAAGGACCCCAGGAAGAAAAGAAGGATAAAACTGAGATTTAAGTTCCTTTTGATGCCTAAAAATGAGAAGAGGACAAGCAGGAGCAGGAGAACAGCCTTGTCGGGCTGAAACGGCTGTACCCCCAGCTGGTTAAGTTTAACCACAAAGAGAAATCCCAAACAGGCGGCTCCCATCCGACTGCTCCATTTGGTCATACCCCGCAGATGTTTTTTGGTCAGATCGGAAGATACCTCCAGGCCCAGGGCGTATCCTTTCAGCATTCCCCGAGCTCGCACGTAGATCTGATAAAGATTAAAGATCAAAAAGAAGGTCAAGACGCCATAGACACCATATCTTTCGGTCAGAATCAGCCCCAGAATCAATAAGGCCGGTCTTAGATTTTGCCAGATCAAATTATCCCCTAAAGCTCCCAGGGGACCCCGCAACGCACTTTTAAATCTTTCGATCTGCTCCGGAGACGTTTGGTCCTCCTCCAGCTTTACCACGGCCCCCACAGCATAGCTGGCAAGATATGGATTGGCGTTGAAACTCACCAGGTGTCTTCTTATGAATTTCCGTTGCTCCTCTGCCGATGGGAAAAGCTTTCTTGCCAGGGGAGCCAATATCCATGCAAATCCAAAGGCAAGCATCCTTTCGTAAGTCCACCCGGTCTGAATGAAAAAGCTTCTCACATATAAACGAAGAAGATCAAGTTTTGAAATTTTTCGCATAGGTTAAGTATGATGAATTTTCTCATAACAAGATGAGGATTATCCCCACACACGCTCCACCGACACACCACCACAGATTTTTCTTTCTTCCGAAGAGATAGATCATGATTCCAATTCCCACTCCCCAGATGGGGACCTCAACGTCTTGAAGATACAAGTCCGGGATGAGGCTTAAGAGTTTGACCAAGGGGAAAAACAAGACCACAACGATGAGGATGCCTAACCCGGTGACGACAAATCCACGGGCGAACGATCCTGAAAGTCCCAAAAAGAAAAGGCTGCGGAAGTTTTTGATTGGCACTCTTTCTGTATAAAGGTCGGCTCTCATCAGAAGCTTGGAGTTGAACTGTCTCTGTTTTATCAGGCTCCACCCGGCAAACAGACTAAAGGGGACGACAAAAATGAGGATAAGAAGAAAAATCAGATTGGGGTTGTCCGGAAACGAACCTCTTAAGAGGACAAACCCGGAGGAGCCCACCACTGCTCCCACAGCCGGATCAGGAAAAGTGGCAGTCCCAATGGGCATTATCCACAGATATGCCAGCTGAAGCAAAACGCCGATGGCCAGTCCGCCGGCAAGATCGTTGAGCAAAAACCCGACTACGGGACCGACCAAGAGAGGCTGAGAGAGCATGGTCTGAAATGCTTCGGTCTCGTCTAAGGCAACCAGCCCTCCGAATACGGATACAAGGACCAATTCTTGAAGCATAAGATTAGATGAAGGATAATAATTTTTTAAAAATTGTCAATAAAAAAACCCTGCCTTCCCTGGCAGGGTTTTTTTAACTTAACTACGTGCTCAGGTGCTTACTTTTTCTTCTTCTTGGTGGTTTTCTTCTTGGTGGTTTTCTTCTTGGCAGGTTTCTTCTTGGTGGTTTTCTTCTTAGCGGTTTTCTTCTTGGTAGCTTTTTTCTTCTTCGCTGGCACTCTGTTCACCTCCTTCCATGCTTTGGGGTTAACTTTTGAGGTGTGCTCTTCCTTCTACCTCGTTACGTTTTTTATCTCCATGGTTTCCTTTCCGAAATCCAGAATCATCCCTAAAGGCAACTTGGTAGCTTTCAAAAAACTTCGCATCTTAGATTCATCCGCATCGTTTATCGGTTCATCTGCTTTGACCATTGCAATGATCTTTCCACTTACTACAAATTCCAGGGTATACTCTCCGGCCACGCTTCCTTTGTATGATAATTTGATGTTTTTCTTTCTCTCGTAATCAATCTTTCTCAAGTCCAGCTCAACCGCCAAGGCCTGACTGTATGCAGACTCCTGAAAACCCAATCCCATGTTTTTATGAACTTCGAGTGCAGCCTCCAGAATTTGATCCTGCAACTCCTTTAAGGTCATCTTCGATTATTGCCTCGTTAATAACGGAACCCTTGTCATAAGTTTGTTACACTTACTATCATAATCTATTATTTATTAGTAACGCAAAACATGTGCCAATTCTTCCTGTTTTACCCACCCACCTCTGAATCCCTTATTTATCAAGGTTTTCCGGATATTCATAAAAGAAGGCAAAACTTCTACATTTAATTCTGTAACTGAATTGTTACAGCGATTAACTCTTTTGCTGCTCGCATGTTGGAAATATAACGCTGGCAGCCTTCGTAACATTTATGCTACACCTGTGTCAGTTTGTTACATTTTTGTTTTTATCTGAGTTTGAAAAGGCGATGGGGATAGGAGCACGTCCATTTTTGTAAAGGTCATTTTGGGGAGGGTGGTTGAAGAAGGAATAATGTCTCTGCCGATCATCATCCGGCAGCTGGTTGTCGAATAAAGGAAGATGACCGGGATTGCAGGTTCGGGGATTGGTTATTGACCGGATTTTCTTGCGCCTTGCAGACATTCAGATTTGCAAGCCGAAAATGAAAAAGCCCTGTTTTGAAAAACTTAACTTCTATATCTGAAGTAAAAGCTGCATACAGAGTCCGCTTATCAGGGGGACGGAGAAATTGTCGTTTACGGGGAGATTGATTCCTTCCGCCGCGGTAGCCACCACCGCTCCGATTACTCCGATCCATAAGGGGATATGTGGAATCAAAGCTGCCGCCACCAGACACATGAAGAGACAGGCCAGACTCCCCTCCAGGGATTTTCTACTGTTCCTCAAAGCATCCCCCCTCCCCCAGCTGAAGGTGAATCTTATCTTACCGAATCTTCTTCCTATCAGAGCGGCGGCAATGTCACCCAGGATGATAAAGGAGATAGCCGTCACCGCCACGCTTTTATCAAAAAGGAGTATGCTGAAAAACGAAGCGGAGAGGATGTAGCTGGAACCGGCAAAATCCGAATCTTCGTGATCCCGCAGAATCGGTCCCAGGAGCCGATTCAAAAAACCATGCAGGGGAAGCTTCCTCAACCGAACTATATCTATTATAATGGCACCCAGTACGAACGGGCTGAGAATGAGCAAAGACAAAGGGCGGGGCAAGAAGAAGTAACCAATGGGGATAGAGAGGGCGAGAAGATGGACCGCCTTCCGTTTGAACTCGTTGTAAAATGAGATTTCCAAATCTTAGGTTATTCCACTAAATTGGATTGCCACAACTGGAATGAAAGGCTCCGGGCTTCAATTAGCCTTCTGGTTTGGGGAGCTTGAGTTCCTTTAAAAGCTTTTTGTCGATCCAGACATCCGCCTGCTCAATGAGATTCTTTTCCCAGTCAGCTAAATGTTTTCTTCCCTTTTGCAAGTTTATGACACCTTGGATTCTGGGAATTATGTCGGCGAAGTTCGTCCCCCCTTCCTTTCTCTCCACCAGCTTGATGATATGAAAACCCCATTTGGTCTTCACCGGCTGGCTTACCTCTCCCTCCCTCAGATCCAGGGCGGCTGAGTAGAATTCATCCGGCATCTCTCCCTGGGTGATGAAACCCAAATCGTAAGCCACGTCTTTGATCTCCGCCTCGCCGGGGAAGTATCTTTCTGCCATCTCCACAAAATCCGCTCCCTGCCTTATCTGATCCAAGACTTGCACTGCTTCCTGGGAGTCATCGAAGACTATGTGATACACGTGAAGCGGCACTCCCAAAGGAGGAAAATCTATCTTGTGAGCTTCATAGTATGCTTTCATTTCCTCCATGCTGGGAGGGGGAAAATCTTTTTTCACCCGTTCGGCCACCACCCTTCTTATCGCCTCCTCCATAAAGAAGGCTCTCTCTTCCGCCTGGTATTCCACCGTCTCGGCATACCCTCTCTTTCTGGCTTCCTTCTCCAGAAGGATGGGTAAAGCCATCTGATCAGACAATAAACTCTTTTTCTCCTCCAAAGTCAGGTTATCTCTTCCTAGGTTAAACTTGAATCTCCTCAGTGCTCGTTCATATTGTCCCAGTCTGATGGTATCCTCCACACCGAAGCTAACCACCCACGTATTTTCGTCAAGAGAGAATTCGTCCTCATTCAAGATCTCCATGTTGTAAACGAAGTCGGCTTCATTCTTCAGGGAATAAATGAAGTCCGCTGTAGCCTCCCTGGTCTCCTCGTTTCTCAAATATTCCCTTATCCCCTCCAAAAGTGTGGAATCCAGCTGCTGGTAGCTTTTCTCCTTTCTGCCCAGAAGCTGGATCAGATGGTATCCCTGGGAGTCTCTCACCGGTCCGGAGATCTTTCCTATCTCCTTCAGTGAGAATGCGGCCGAATCAAATTCAGGCGAGATTTGCCCCTCCTTAATGAATCCCAGATTCCCGGCGCTATGCGGTATCCCTGCTTGAGTGTACTCCTGGCATAAATCATAAAAGTCTTCTCCCCCTTTAGCTCTTTTGTGAAGTTCCTCAATCTTATTCTCTGCCTCCTTTTCGGCTTTCTTTAATCTCTTCTGGTAATCATCCTGGTCAGAATCGGCCTGCACTCTGATCAAAAGGTCTCTCACCTGCACCTCCTCCGGGATCAAAAAATCCTCCTCCAGTTGCTGTTGGTAGTAATCTTCAACCTCCTGATCGGTCACCTCCACCCTGTCTGAAACTTCCTTCTGATATAGGTAGTTTAAAAGAAATTCTCGCATGTTTTTGTCTCTTCGCCTGACAAAAAGAGAATCCGATTCCAGATTCAGGGAGGCGGCCCTTTGATCTATTCTGATTTCCCGAATCAACTTCTGAAGCTCATCCTCTTTTCTTCTCTGATCCTCTTCCGGGTTGGTGGAGGTTATCTTCTGCTTCTTCAGATAATCGAGGAATCTTCCCACGGTGATGGTTTCGTCGATGACCGTAGCCAGCAGCTCATCCCGAGAGATATCCTGTCTGGGGGATTGGCTCCTGCAGAGGCCATTCCACAAAAATAGAAAAAACGCTATCTTTTCCTGGAAAAATTAAAGTCACCGTTATTAGGGAAAAAGAGGCCATCGCTTATGCAATTTGAGCTTGTAAAAGAATCGTGATTTAGGACAAAATAAGCGGTCTAACTAGGGAGATTCGA
>CAYOSZ010000040.1:8503-10348 GCA_964406715.1 uncultured Ignavibacteria bacterium
AAAAGAGAACCGGGAATAAAAGTTTTTTCATGCCTGTCTCTTTCTCTTGAATTGTTTGTCACCATCGGGGAACTTCTTTTAAGTTCTCATAGCAAATCATATCCTCGACCATGCTTTTTCTAAGAATTCCCCACCTCTCCACATGTTAGAGTTTAAAAAGAAGCGAAATGCGGTACGTGTTATCCAACTCCTCGTGCGAAAGAAAAGCCACGTCGCCTCCGAAGGCGGGGGTAATCCACAATCCGGCACCGGCGGTGAAATCTCCCTGATCAAAGCCCAACCTGCCGGCTATTTTTCTCTTATAGGATACCTCTAAACCGTAGTGCATGTCCGCGGAGAGCTTTCCCAGCCAGAACTGCGCGCTGGATCTCCTTCCCTCATACCGCACGTCCGCATCGGTGGCCAAAATCAGGGAAAAATCCCTGATGCTGTGATTGAGTGCCAATCCCAGCTTGGTGGTGGGGTTGATGGTTTCGGTGGTACCGTTGTCATAGAATAGAAGGCTGGAGGTTAAATCCATCAGGTTTACGCCCACAGAGAGAAACGAATAAGGCTTTACCAGAAGTGCCAAATCCGCTCCGATTCCGAAAGCGGAAGTGGTAACCACGTCACGATAGATCAGCTTCAGATTCGCCCCCCAGAAAAGCTGGGATCGCATCCGGTGGGAATAGGAAAAGAACAGGGCATAATCTGCATGGCTTTCTTCTCTTAAAAGCACCACCCGATTGGTATCGCTTATGTTCAGTCCCCTGTTTTCCAAATCGGTGATCTTCACCCCACCCCCTCCCAGGCGCTGAAGGCTGAAAGCCAAAGCCGACGGAGAGGTATCCTCCGCCAGGGGAAAGGCAAAGGCAACAAAATCCTGATTTAGAAGTGATCCGAAGGTTTCCGCATGCATCAGGGAGAGCTCTTTTCCCTTGAGTTGAGAGAGCCCGGATGGATTCCAGAAACAGGCGGTCACGTCGTCAGCCACCCCCACAAAAGCCCCACCCATACCCAGAGCCCTGGCTCCCACCCCCAGGCTCAAAAACTCTCCGGCATACTTGGCGCCAAACACCGGGGCAGAAAAAAACAGCAAAAATCCGACAACTAAAAGAGTTCGTTTAATCATAATTTGCAGAATAATATACGCAAAAAAAACATTATATCAAGCAGAAAACAAAGGCAGTCTTTTTAACCATAAAGCATACGTGAATTAAACTCCCCCGGCGAGCCCCAGCCTCAGTTTTGTCGTTCTATCAGAGAGTATACTGCCGGGCTTACGAACATATCCTATCCATCAAACCCAAGTCGTTCAGACGACAGTTGTTATGTTGTTTTTTAGGAAAAGATAAATTTCTGCCCGAAAATGAACGATAATAAAGAATAGAGAAAGGCTGAAATCTATGCAGGATTTCGACCGGAGTAAACAAAATATCCGATCGGCGGGAGGGGAAATGAAAATACCCGGTGGTTTGGTAAGTGAAGCTGATCTTAAAGACGTCAAATTTTTTGTACAGACGGAGTTCGCCCAAAGACCCAAGCCCAGAGTGACCACCACCATCTCCCGGAACGGAGAGGTGGTTGAAAAGGTGGAAAACGCCTGGGAAGGGCTGCCTCAGACCGAAGAGGACCGGGAGGAGATTGAGAGATTCTTAAAAAGGCAGCACCAGACAGTGCTGGAGAAGATAAAGCATCGAAGGGAAAGATTCGATTCTCCATCCCGCGAAACCGATGGGATGGCTTCCTCTGAAGAATCTATGATGAGGAGGGTCAACCGGGAGCTTTCCAGAACAGACGAAGTCCTCGGATGGGTTTATGTCTCAAAGTACGGGAAAATGAAGGCTCATCGGCTCTCAGAACCGG
>CAYOSZ010000041.1:0-10320 GCA_964406715.1 uncultured Ignavibacteria bacterium
TCTGGCCAAGTCCTTGAGACCCCTTCCTGAGAAATGGCACGGCCTTCAGGACAAGGAGCTTAGATACAGACAGAGATATGTCGACCTGATCGTAAATGAACAGGTTAAGAAGATATTTCTTTTTCGCACCGAGCTGATCAGAGCCATAAAAAGGTTTCTGGACGATCAGGGCTTCGTGGAGGTGGAGACCCCTATCCTCCAGCCGCTTTACGGAGGAGCTTTTGCCCGGCCGTTCCTGACCCACCATAATGCCCTGGACATTGATCTTTATCTGCGAATCGCGGATGAGCTTTACTTGAAAAGGCTAATCGTGGGCGGATTCGAAAAGGTCTACGAGCTCTCCAAGAGCTTCAGAAACGAAGGAATGGACAAAAATCATAATCCCGAGTTCACCATGCTGGAGTTGTATCAGGCTTATGCGGACTACAATGACATCATGGAACTTTATGAGAAGCTCTTGAACCATGCTGTAATGCAGGTGAAAGGATCAAACAAATTCGAGTTTGAGAGCAACCAGATAGACCTTACTTCGCCATGGAATAGAATTCCCTTGTTGGAAGCGATCAAGGAACATACCGGTGTAGATGTATCGGACAAAAGCGAGGAGGAGACCAGAAAGATTGCAGAGGAGTTGAACGTAAAGGAAAACCTGAGCCGTCCCAAAGGCAAGCTGATCGAAGCCATATTCGAAACCCAGATTCAACCTAATCTGATTCAGCCCACGTTTATTACCGATTATCCTGTGGAGATGTCTCCCCTGGCAAAATATCACCGGGAAAAAGAAGGTTTGACCGAGAGATTTGAGCTCTTCATCGGCGGCTGCGAGATGGGAAATGCCTTCTCTGAATTGAATGATCCTCAGGACCAGAGGGAGAGATTCCGGCAACAGGCGGAGTTAGCCAGGCGGGGGGATGAAGAGGCGCAGGTGCTGGATGAGGATTTCATCCGGGCACTGGAATACGGCATGCCCCCCACCGGCGGGCTCGGTTTTGGCGTAGATAGATTGGTTATGGTGTTGACTGACACCCACTCCATCAGAGAGGTGATCTTCTTTCCCCAGATGAGACCGGAGGAGTGAGTTCAAAATTTAAATTTGACACCAGGGGGGGACGTTATTACTTATATTTTAAAACTTAGGTTCTTCTCCAAAAGAGTTGCTAAAGAATAGGCTGGTGTGAAACATTCATGCTAATATGCGATTCTTTATGTCTATGTCCCAAAGAAAACCAACAGAATCTTTGAACTTTTCCCCGTTCTGTTCCCCCTCTCTTGCCAAGAGAGGGGGATAGGGGGTGAGTTTTCGTCATGCATGCTACCTAAGCTAAGAGGAAACTCTCTCTTATCAAAAAACATGACAACTAAATTGGAGAATAACCAAAACTTATAGAAGAAATGAACCTACGTTTATTAACCAGATATGCATCTGCCTTTATCTCATATTGGATTGGCAAAACACACTTAAGATATCCCCCGCTGTTTTACTCCATCGAAGCCACCAACATCTGTAATTATCGGTGCACCTATTGTCCCCAGGGAACCCCACAGGGAGAGGGTTTTAAAAAAGGGCGGATGAGCACAGAATTGTTTGAGCACATCTTAAAACAGATCAGCCGACTGAAACCTGTCTCACAAATCTATCTTACCGGCAGCGGTGAGCCACTTATGCATCCTCATCTGGAAAGGTTCATATCGCTTGCCAACCAATATGGTTTTGTGCCCAATTTCTCCTCCAATGGGTCCTTGTTCACCGAAAAGAGGAGCAAAAGTCTTTTGAATTCAGGAAGATTCTCCCTCACCGTAGACTTCTCTCCCAGCAGGGAAATCTACGAGTCCTACAGAACAGGAGGCAATTGGGAAACCGTCTGCTCAAACCTCAAGATCCTACTGCTTTTGAAGAAAAATTCGAAGGGAAATTATCCCAATATAGAGATTCGCGATATGTCGACCTTCAGCTTAAACTCACTCCAGGAACGGGAAGGGTCACTCTCCGATTTGAAGGGATTATTTAAGAATCTGCCGGTGAATCGGTTCTCCCAGCTTAAAGTCCATACTTGGACCGGCAACGTTGATCCGAAGATTACCCCGGCCCGGGTCAAAGGTAAAAGATACAAACTCTGCACCCATCCCTGGTCTATCTTCGTCATCACCTACCGCGGTGATGTATTGGCATGTTGCAGGGATTTCGGGTCGGAATATGTGATCGGCAAAATAGACGGCGAAGAGGGCATCCTGGATATCTGGAACAATCAGAGAATCACATCCTTAAGGAAGGCATTGGCGAAGAAAAGACCGCACCAGATAAATATATGTAGGAATTGCGACCGGCCCTTAACCGGAGGAAGCGTGGCAAGATCCAAGCCGGAGATGATCAAGAAGATATTGTGGGAAAAGATCGCCAGTAACTAATGACTGGACACTTAATTCAAAAATAAAAGAGCAAAATGCAATCAGACGCTGGCTCGTTTGGGCAAAATAGCTATTTAAAACCAAAACCGATATCAGAAATTGTCGTTGAAGATTTTTAAACCTCTCCCCCTATCCCCCTCTCCATAAAATGGAGAGGGATTCACCCTGAAGGGAACAAAGGGGGTGAGGTTAAAAGCTGAAATTTTTCATTTTACTCTTTTAATTTTACTGTCATGTCGTACGAATTCTTCATAGCCAAAAGGTACTTAAAGTCCAAGCGCAAGACCAAATTCGTCTCCGTCATCACCTTGATCTCGATAGGAGGAGTGCTGATAGGGGTGACCGCTTTAGATTTCATTCTCTCCATGATGAACGGATTCGAAAACGAAGTTCGCTCCCGCATCATCGGCACCACCGCCCACGTGAGCATATTTTCCACTTATGAGGAGGGCATACAAAACTACCAGGACCTGATTCCGCAGATTAAGGAAGTAAAACACGTGGAGAACGTGGCGCCATATATCTATTACAAAGCCGCCATTGCCTCCAAAACCGGCAGCGACGGCATCGTGGTCCGGGGGATCGATCCGGAGAAGGAGAGGTTGGTCACCGATCTGGAGAGAAATCTGAAAATAGGCAGCATCGAGTTGGATCGAGAGGAAGACGAGCTTCCCGGAATCCTCCTTGGTGCCACGCTGGCAGACCGGCTGGGGGTGGAGCCGGGAGACAACCTGGTGCTGTTCAGCCTCAAAGAAGGCTCGTTGACCACCGGCTGGAGCCAGCCCAAAGCCTCCAAACTCGAGTTGATAGGGATATTCGAAACCGGAATGTACGAGTACGACGCTTCTATGGCATACATTTCTCTGTCCACCGCCCAGAAGCTCTTCAATCTGGGGAGCAGGGTAACCGGGCTTCACGTCAAATTAGACAACCTTTACCAGGCCGGAAAGGTAGCAAAGGAGTTGGAGGAAAAATTAGGCTATCACTATTATGCCATGGACTGGATGCACATGCACAAGAACCTCTTCTCCTGGATGCAGTTGGAGAAATATGCCATGTTCATCGTGTTAAGCCTGATCGTGGCCGTTGCCGCCTTCAACATCATCAGCACCCTGATCATGGTGGTGATAGAAAAAAGAAAGGACATCGGCATCCTTAAATCCATGGGAAGCACCAACGCCAGCATAATGAGGATCTTCATGTTCGAGGGATTGGTGGTGGGGGCAATCGGGATCGTTCTGGGGAGCATTTTCGGCTACATTCTCTGCTGGGTTCAAAGAACCTTCAACGTGATCTCTCTTCCGCCGGAGATATACTTCATCAGCACTCTTCCCGTGGAAATGCGCCCGCTCGATTTCATATTGGTAGCTTTAGCCGCCCTTTTGCTAACCTTTTTGGCTACCGTCTATCCCGCCCGCAGGGCTGCCCAGCTCTCGCCGGTTGAGGCGATCCGGTATGAATAAATGAGGATAACTCTTTTGTAGCAGGGTGCCCTTCAGGGTGAATCCTCACCCACCTTTTTTGGTTCGGGGTAAGGTACCCCGAACCAACGTTTACTCTCACTTAGAAACAATAACGGGCAGGATAAACCTGCCCCTACGAAAAATCGTAAGTGCCGGAAGATACCGCAGAATGCGGGGATTGATTCATGAAGTCGTCGGTGTAGTGACCTCCACCTCTTTTTTTACTTCACTCTCCCTTGTACCCGAAACCGGAAGGGTTATGGTGAAGGTGGTGCCTTCTCCCGGCTCGCTTTCCACCTTTATCTCTCCATTATGTCGGGAGACAACCCCGTACGCCACGCTCAAACCCAAACCGTTGCCCTGCTCCTTTTTGGTGGTGAAGAAGGGATCGAATACTCTGCTTTTTATCTCCTCGATCATCCCCAGGCCGTTGTCCATTACCTTGATCTCCACCATATCCTCGCGCCCAGACGGGTGGTCGTCTGATCGCATTCCAGTGGTGATCTTTATCCCGCCTCCGTCCGGCAGGGCATCTATGGAATTGTTGATTATATTGATCAGCACGTCTTTTATCTCGGAGGGACTCCCCACCGGATTGGAAAGTTCTCCCAGCTCGGTCTGGATCTCCAAGCGAATGCCTTTTCGCTCTGCCTCATCTTTCCATCTGGATCTGGTAACCTCCAGAGCCTCCAGAACGATCGCATTTACGTCCAGCTTTCTGAACTCCTTTTGCGAGCTGGTCTTAAGCGTTCTGGCAAACTTCTGTATGCGTTCCACCACCCTGGTACCGTCACCCGCCAGTTGTTCTATCACCTTTAAGGATTTCGACAAACTCTGTCTGACATGTGGAGGAATTGCTTCCTCTCCAACGTGCTTGAAGAACAATTCAGTTCTGCCCAGAATTGCGGTTAAGACGTTATTGAAATCGTTAGACATTTCGCTGGCCAAGTTGCCCAATGCCCTCAGCTTTTCCGATTGGATAAGTCGATCCTGGGCGGTCTTGAGCTCGTCTATGGTGCTCTTTAATGTTTGGGTCTGCTTTTTCAACCTCTCGCAGAGTTCCGCCTTCTCGATGGATATGGCGGCATTTTGAGCAAAAATCGAGACCAGCTTTAAATCCGTTTCGGTGAATTTCTTCCTGTTGTCAAGCAGAGAGATGTTCAAGACTCCTTTGGCTTTGTTCTTGACCATCAGCGGCACGCATAAGCTGGAGATGATCTTCCGGTCTTTGCGGATGAAATCAGTAAACTGGCTCTCTTTCAGGTCCTCACCCAGATGCAGTGGTTTACCATGCCGCATCACCCAACCGGCAACGCTTTTCCCTGTTTCCACTTCGACTTGATTGATCAGGTCACTCTGCGGACCCCAGGCCGAAACGCAACGCAGCTTGTTTATCTTCGGATCATAAAGGAAAAGAGAGGATTGATCCCCTCCCAGGGTTCTGAGAGCTTCTCGGGATATGGTGTCCAGAACACCGGAGAGCACCATCTCGGAATTGACCAGGGTGGTCACCTCAAATACCGACTCAAGCTCAACCAAACGCTGCTCCAACAGCTGGGAGGAAATCTGCTGCGCCATCAGATCCCTCTGAAGCCTCTTGATGGACATCTCCTTCAACACCACATAGCCGATGAAAAGCAACGAGAGCCCCACGAATCCCACAAGCAAAATATTGAACATGTAGGCGTCTATGTGTTCCTCATACAGCCCCTGAAGGTCGGAATAGAAAATCACCAGAACGATGAAGCAGCTGAAGACCAGAAACAAAGTGAGGACCAGGGTCCATATCTGCCAGTCCCGCCTTTGAATTTTCCTTAAGTCCTTTTCGAAGTTATGCATTTGGGATATTTCAATCTGGGACGGTATTAAGAGTGGGACGATTCATTTAACAGAATCGGCAGGAAATCCCGGCTACTTGAATAAAAACGGAGCAACGGCCATGAAACAAAACCAAGGAAGGGAGATTACTCGACAAATGCGCAGCCAGTCCTGCGGGATAAACTCGGTACTTCTATCCGACTGAATTGCCTGCCTCGGGCAGGCGATTAAAATTGCGCAGAAATTCGCAGAGCAGAAGTACGGCTGCGGGTTTAAAGCCATAATCGGATCGAACAGATTTATTTTCAGGGAGAATGATGCCGGTCCTTGGAGAGTGCTGATTTCACGGAGTTGCTGCGGTGACTGTCTCCGCTTCATTCTTCTTTTGAGCCTCCTCATCGCCTGAAACTGGCAGGGTGATGGTGAAGATGGTACACACGTCTGGCTCGCTCTCCGCCTCTATCTCGCCGTTATGCTGGGAGATGATGCCCTGAGCCACGCTTAAGCTAATGCCGTGTCCCTTTTCCGTCTTGGTGGTAAAGAAAGGCTCGAAGACCCTTCTCTTCACCTCCTGGGTCATCCCTGAGCCATTGTCCATCACCTTAATCTCCACCCGGCCATCTCGCCCAGACGGGCGGTCGCCTGACCGCATTCTGGTGGATATGTTGATTTTCCCGCCATGCGGCAAAGCATCAATGGAGTTGTATATCATACTGGTCAGCACGTCTTTTATCTCCGCGGGATTACCCGTCGGGGTCGAGAGTTCCTCTAAGTCGGTTTGAATTTCTATCCGAATTCCCTTAAGCTCCGCTTCATCCTTCCATTTGGGCTTGGTGGTCTCCACCACCTCCCGTACGATGGCATTTACATCCAGCCCCTTCAAGTCCCTTTCCCATCCCTCCTGAAACGTTCTGGCAAACACCTGGATGTGTCTTGCCGTCTCGGTGCCATCACTTGCCAGTTGCCGCATCTCTTCCAGCCACTTCAATACGTTTTGCTTATCGTTCTCTGGGATGGACGCTTCCCCCACTTTCTTTGAGATCAAATGAATCTTGTCCATCATGGCGGTTAGAGTGTTATTGAACTCGTGTGACATTCCGCTGGTCAAGTTGCTCAATGCTCTTAAGGTTTCCGGGCGGATAAACTGCTCTGGGGTCCCCTTCATCTCACTGACGATGTTTTTAAGGGTCTTGGTTTGTTTTTTCAGCTCATCATAAAGTCCGGCTTTGTCGATGGCCAGGGCAGCATGCTCGGCAAACCTCGCAGCTAAGCTTAAGTCGGATTTGCTGAATTTTTTCTCGTTTCCGAACAGGCTGATGTTTAACACCCCCTTGGTTTCGTTTTTGACCTTAAGGGGAAGACACAAGCTGGAGGAGATCTTCTTGTCCTTTTTTATCAATTCACGAAACTGCCCCTCTTTTAAGTCTCCGTCTAAGTACAGGGGTTCACCGTGCTCTATCACCCATCCGGCAACGCTTTTTCCTATCTCCACTATGGCATCTTTAACCCGATCGCTTTTCGGTCCCCAAACCGAGACGCATCGCAGCTTGTCTATCTCCGGATCATAGAGGAAAAGGGAACACTGATCACCGCCCAAGGTGGACAGAGCCTTGCTGGTTATGGTGTCGAAAACCTCGGACAGCAGCATCTCGGAGTTGACCACACTGTTCAGCTCCTGCACCGCCTGGAGCTCGGTCACCTTTCGTTCCAGCATCCGGGAGTCCATCTGCTGGGTTATCAAATCTCTCTGAAGCTTTTTTATGGCTATCTCCTTTATCAGCACGTATCCGATAAAAAGCAAAGAGAGCGCCACAAATCCCAACAGCAGGAAATTAAACATCTGGGCGTCGATTTGCTCCTGGTATAGGCGCTGGAGATCTGAATAGAATACAACCAGGACGATGAAGGCGGTTAAGATCAAAAGCACCGTCAGCACCAGAGTCCAGATCTGCCAGTCGCGCCTTTGAATCTTCTTTAGCTCTTTTTCAAAGGTATCCATATTCACGCTATGAAGGTGGAACTACTCATAGATAGTAATCGGCAAAAAAAGGGGCAAGTTAACCAAAACGGAGTTGAGAAACTACAGGAAAAGCCCTTTATGCCCAAAGGGAGAATCAAATGTGGCAGATATCCTGATGGGATTCGAATCTTAGCGCTAAAAGAGGCAGGAATGCTATTTCTTGAACAGTCGAACCGTTTCGATCAAGAGGGGAATCAGAATGAGCTGGATGGCGATTCCGGGAAGACCGGTTATCACAGAGATCTTTATGAAAGCCTCCGGTCCATATGGGAGAGACAAAAACAGCCCGAAAATGAAAAGCCCCAGGGCAAAAGCCAAGCGGCCCAGAATCATGGCCAACAAAAGGGACAGAACCGGAAATTTTATCCATCTTATAAGCAGCCCCATGGCAACGCCATAAACCGGCAGCTCCAGGCTCATCAGGGGTACGGCATAGGGGGGCGGCATGCCGGTTAAAAGAAAGCTCATGCCCGGGCAGACCAAACCTACTATCAGTCCGCTCATGGGACCGACGAATACTCCCGCCAGGAAAACCGGGATGTGCATGGGCGATAATATCCTCCCGGCCAGAGCAATTTGATGGAAGACCAGGGGAAGGGTTATCCCCAGGGTGACAAAAAGGGCAGTTAAGGTTATGTCCCTGTTGGTCAGCTTTATCATTTCAATCCTCCGCAACGGTTACCCTCCGCCTGATAAATGTAATCTGCAAACCGGCAATCGGAGAGCAAATGCCGGAGCCCCCCGGAAATCACCTTCTCGCCCTGGCTAAATATAGAGTGGGCTGGTCAACGATCCTTCCCCTGTCTTTAACCTTCTCCAAGAGATAGGGAAGCAGAATTCCGTTGCCCGTCCCCACCTCCAGAATCCTGTCGCCGGGCTTCAGATCGAACCTCTCTGACAATTGTCGAATCTCCGACCTGTCAGCCCGGTGATATCGATCATCCCAGCCGCAAGCTTCTTTATCGAAAAACTCCCTTTTAGACAAATCAATCATATGGTAGTCGTCGATTTTGCCTCAGTCAATACATTGATGATCTCCGGCATGTTGGTCACCCGTCCCGCTTCTATCTGATCGGCCAATCCATAGTAATTGACGCAGGTACCACAGCAGATTATCTCGACCCCGAGATTTTCCAGAGATTGCAAATTTTCCAAGACAGCCGATCCTTTGGCTGCCAATCTCACACCGGCATTGTAAAGCACCAACATCTGAGGTTTGCTCTGGGCATCTTGTAATTTGCTCAGAAAATTCGCAACAAGTCGAGTCCCCAATTCTTCATCTCCCTGCCCCATCTTATCACTGTTTATCACAACCACTTTCTCCATGGAGATGCTCCTCTGTCCGTTTTTTTAAAATATACAACACCAGCCCCCCACTGTAAAGGAATTTGAAAAAAATCCCTCCCGCCAAATGGCAGGAGGGATGGTGAAACGTCCAATCAACAAGATGGAGGAGGAGCAGGTCCGCCCCGGTACAGATAGTTGATCAAAAAGATCAGGTCTTCTATGTCTATCTCCCCGTCGCAGTTTACGTCGCCGGTTTCCGGAGGAACGGGGGCAGGGCCTCCCCG
Organism: uncultured Ignavibacteria bacterium; assembly: GCA_964406715.1. Lineage (GTDB taxonomy): Bacteria > Zixibacteria > MSB-5A5 > MSB-5A5 > SM1-73 > SM23-73-3. Next base: position 9,279 of record CAYOSZ010000041.1, read on the forward strand.
GTATAGATAACCTACCAGAAATATCACGTCTCCGACGTCAATTACCCCATTCCAGGTGGGATCACCCACCCGGTAGCCGACGGCCCGGGCTTCGGTGATGAGGGTGGCAAGACACATCTTCACCACTTCCTTCATGTAGGGGAAGTTCAAGCTGTCCACCACATCATAGTTTTGGTGCCACCCGTTATAAAAGAAATCCCCTTCGGAAGCGAACACTGCGTCGTATCCCCACTCCCAGAAGGAGTAATGATCGCTGCCCGAAGATTGGCCGCTGTAAGAGGGATGCAGATATGTATAGGTGTTCGCCATATCAATCATGGTGTTGACGAATTCTATGGCACTTGAAGCTGCATAGATTTCGACGTCCTGGTAAGAATCGACACTGTGTGCGATCATGTCGGAGTTTATCATGAAATGAAGGTCCACTGAATGATCATACAACCACTCCACGAAATAGTAGCTGCCGATAAGCCCCTGTTCCTCTTGAGCGAAAGGCACGAAAATCACCGTAACGGGCAGCGGATTCTCCGCAACTATCCGTGCCATCTCCAAAGTTGCCACCGCCCCGGTGCCATTGTCGTCTGCACCCGGTGCCCAGACGTAGGGGTCGGTGCCGGTTCCGTAAACCACCGAATCGTAGTGACCGCCGACCACGATCACCTTATCCGGTTTTGAGAATCCCACCACGGTTGCCACCACGTTCCACTGTTGGGAATCATAGTAATAACTATGCAGCCACAGGCTGTCTATGCCGAAGTCGGTGAACTTGTCGTATAGCCAGTTCCTGACTTTAAGTATCGAATCGGAATAGGAATACCGGGTCTGGAAATTCTGCAGTCTCAAGGTCCACTGGTACAGCGAATCCTGCGAGATCTGTGAAAGATAAAAGTCGATGTCCGGCAGGTAAAAATGACCTTTGAAGTTAATTCATCACCTTTTGCCGGTAAAGAAGGTATTTATACCACTTCTAGGCAAATTAGAGAAAGATTATACAAAGAACTCGAAAACGATGTGGCCTTACGAGTCGAAGATGCTCCCAATG
>CAYOSZ010000042.1:0-10270 GCA_964406715.1 uncultured Ignavibacteria bacterium
CGAATCGTTGCTAGAATCGCTCGTCGGCCATCTCGAGTACCATCGGTTATGGGTTTTTGACACGTTTACGAAGGACCGCGAATGGGATAATGAAAACAGGTTCGTCTCACTCTATAATGCGAATCCAGATGAGTTTTCTCAGAGGAAGCTAATTCTAGCTTTAGGAAGGGCTCATCAGCAGGCTTGGTTCAAGCGTCATAAACGCTATATTAATCAAAAGCCACCTTGGGTAAAAAGAGCCTTTTTGGCAGCCGCAAGTTGTCTGCCGGGTGATGAAGCTGACCACTGGTATAAATCAATTCGAAATAACTTGGATTGTCTAGAGGCTACGATTACTAAGTGGGCTGAAGCCAATCGGTTTTAACACTTTCCAGTTGACTGACCGTAACCTGATATTACCTTATGAATCGAATAACTTGGCTCATGGTGCGCAGGGCATGGGGCCGCCGCGGAAAAGATAGTTCACCAGATACACCACGTCGCCTACGTCGATGACTTCATCGCAGTTGCAGTCACCGGTCTCCATTATCTCCGGAGCAGACCCACCCCGGTAAAGATAGGTAACCAAAAATACCACGTCTCCTACATTAATCACACCATCGTTGTTAGCGTCCCCTCTCAGTGCATAAACGGTGACAGAGAGATTGTCCTGATCCTGGTAGTAGGGATTACCTCTGGAAGTGGCTTCAAAAGCGACTTGATCGGTCATGCCCAAGGTGGCGTCGTAAGGAACGCTTACGGTGATCCCGGCGCTGTCTTCCTCTCCTGCGTCCAGTACCGTCCAGAATGATCCGGGAGTCAAATTCCATCCTTCCTGATCAGTAACGATTACGTCGAAAGTATCCGTGACTAAGCCGGTGTTTTGCAGGAGAAAGGTGACGGTCACCTCACTGGCGTTAACCGCACTCTGGTTCGATCCCGCTTCCACCAATACACCATGAAGGGTATCGGCTGCCGAAAGCTGACACGAAAACATGGAACGTCCGTGTGTCCCCGCCACCAGTTTGCGGTTTGGCTGGTGCAGGACCAGATCGTGCACCGTGGTTATGGGCAATCCCGTGCCCAGAGGCTCCCAGCTTCCGCCCAAATCGCTGGTTACATAGACCCCCACGTCCGAGCCCACGTAGAGCACGGACGGATTCTGAGGATCCACGATGACATCATTGATGGGTCCCTCCGGAAGATTGGAGGAAATCGACTGCCAGGAGGTGCCGTAGTCTGTGGTGCGGTAGATATGAGGCAGGGGGGAGCTGACCTTATATCCGGAGAAGGTCACGTAGGCAGTCGATTCAACAAAGGGGTCCACCGTCACGCGGGTGACCCAGCGATCAGGCAGTCCCGTATCGATATTGTTCCAGTCTCCTCCGCCGTTGGTGGTCACCCATACGTTGGCATCGTCGGCGCCCACGTAGATCACCTGGGTGTTGGAAGGAGCCACGTCGATTGTGGTTATGGTCCCGTAGGTCAAACTGCCGCCCCCGGGTCCATCAGTTAAGTCTCCGCTGATTGGGTTCCACCATCCCCCGCCGTCGGTGGTCTTATACAGCCGGTACGTTCCGTAATAAAGGGTATTGTGATCCACCGGATCCATGATCACCGGGGTACACCAGTTACGACGGTCATAATCGTCTATCCCATCCATCACATAAGACCAGTTGTAACCCAGGTTTGTGGATTTGCGTAACCATCCCCATTGATATTCCGCATATATTACGTCGGAATTGGTATAGTCCACGTTACAATAGAAACCATCCCCACCGTGAATCATCTCCCAGTCGCCGGTAGCTCCGGTAAGAGTACGCAGGGTGCCGTTGTCCTGGGTTCCGCCATACAACCTCTGTGGATTGAGATGGTCGATGGTGATGGCATAAAACTGGGTGGATGGCTGGCTGGTGCAGAGATCCCAGTTCGTTCCACCGTTAGTCGAAAGATATACTCCTCCGTCACAGCCCAGATAAACTTTGTTGTGATCGACCGGGGAAATGAACAGGGCATGATGGTCCACGTGAACCGAGTATCCCACCTCCGACCAATAACCGCCCCCGTTTGTTGTCCGGTACAGTTCGACTCCCATGGCGAAGACCCGGTCAGGGTCCGTAGGATCGACGCGGATGTTCCCAAAGTACCATCCGAATCCTCCCAGGAATCCCTCCAGTGCCGAATCATTGGTTTGAGTCCACGATTCTCCGCAGTTGGTGGATTTGTACACGCCCATAAATTCGCCCGGATGATTGCAGTAAATGGCATAGAGCACGTTGGGGGAAGATGCGCTTACCGCTATGCCGATGCGCCCGATGGTTGGACCTGATGCGGGAAGTCCGTTGGTCAGCTGATACCAGGTTTCTCCGCCATCCGTTGATTTGTACATCCCGCTGGTCCATCCCCCCACCTGCCGGTTGTCAGGTCCTCTGAATCGTTCCCACATGGCGGCATAAACCATCTCGGGATTGGCGGGATCAAGTGCAACGTCGACTGCAGCGGTGGAGTCGCTTATGAAGAACTTCCTTTCCCAGTTGAGACCCCCATTGGTGCTTTTGTAGATACCCCTGTCCGGATTCGTGCCGAACAGTTTACCGCAAGCCGCCACGAAGACGGTTTCCGGGCAGAGGGGATGAATGGCTATCCGGCCGATGTGATAGCTGTTCTCCAGCCCGATATGAGTCCAACTCGAACCACCGTTGGTGGATTTGTAAATTCCGGTCCCGGGATAAGAGTCTCCGCTTCCGTTAGCCTCTCCGGTTCCCACATAGAGAATCTGGGGATCGTGGGGATGAATGGCTAAGGCACCGATGGAGGGAGTTCCCTGTTCGTCAAAGATGGGAGTCCAGGATGCTCCATTGTTAATCGATTTGAATACGCCGCCGCATGCGGCTCCGGCATATATGGTGTTGGGATAATCGGGATGAATGGCCAGATCGGTGATTCGACCGGGGATATTAGTTGGTCCGGCTTCAGACCAGACTACGCCATCCCTGGCGCCAGCTTTGGCTCTCACCTGTTGGGCTTGCCGCATGGAGGCCAGATACTGCTCGATCGGTATATCTCCCAATGGATATGCCCTCTGCATGAAGAACCAATCGTTGGGCTTTTTCTCCTCCTCCTTGTCCCCTACTTCTTTCTCTTCTTTTTCAAATGAGGGCACGTTCATATCAGAATGAAGAGAGGGCACCTCGTCGGAGACAGCCCAGATTATGGCAATGGTAAAACACAGGGCGAAAATCAAAAGGCTGAATTTTTCTTTCTTGCTGAGCATAGCTGATTCTCCTTTCGGATTTGCTTCACGGTTTAATAGATCGACATTCGAAGGCAAAACATCTATCAGTAATTTAACACCAAAATAGAATACGGCAAGGTCTTTTTGCAGTTGAAGTGCTTGGGATCCCCAACGCGCTCAACTATATTCCCCTGATCTTACAAAAGAACTTGACTTTCATGAACCCTCAGAATAATATTTAAGCTGCAGGTTTCAAGAAGTATGAAATGAATGAGAGGGCTAAAATGAACAGGGAATCTTTGAGAAAGAAAGTTAGCAAGGATGTTTGGAAACAATGCTCTTTGAGGCTCAAGGAGGAGGAGACGTTTGAAGTCCTCCGCAGCTTGTTTGATTACATAGCAGATATACTGGCTGACAGAATAAGCGATATCAAAACTGAAGAGGGCAAGTCCATCTCTTTTTTCTCCGAAGAGCGAGAGTTTCTGACCATCAATGTCACCCGGAAAGACCTGCGCATATACATACATCCGAAAGCAAAGGCTTACTTCGATCCCCAAGCCAAGTTTGTCGTAGAAAGATTCAGGTTCTGGGATGGCTCATTTCATAAAGCAACCGGTAAGTACCGGGGTATGAGCGTATGGATATCAGAGAAGAAATATATGCCGGCAGTCAAAAAGATTATTGACTTCATTTCCCGGACCGCATAGATTTATGATATCGGAATGCAATGGTAATCGCACCCTTCCTTAGGACTGAGTCCCTCAGTATGTCAAGGTGCGAAACGATGGAGAGTTTGAGAGGAAACTTACATTCTGAACCTGAAACCCAAGGATACCTGAATGTCCTTTAAATCAAAGGGATTCATAATCGGAGGTTTGCTTTTAGGCATCATCGTTCTGATACTGCTTTGCACTCCCAGATCGTCATCCGGGCTTTCGGAGGAAAAGTTTGTGGAGGTATACGTTCAGCTCTCCATCGCCGGAGATATGTTTGCCGCAGACAGCCTGAAGCTGGAGGGGGAGAGGAAGAAGATATTCGAACAAGCCGGAGTTAGCCGGGATGATATAGTAGGTTTTGTAAACCGTTTGAACCAAAAACCGCAGCAGTGGGACCGGGTGTGGAAAAAGATAATTGAAAAGTTCGAGGAAAAACGGCAGCAGCTTAAGTGACCATGAATGCATTCGTTATATGATCGATGATCTCCCTTTCCCTCTCGAAGCTTATGGACAGAACGTCGAAACGGAAATCGCAGCCGGTTACGTTCTCCTTCTGGATGAAATCATAAGCTGCCTCGATTAGATTTTTTTGTTTTCTGAGATTGACCCTCTGGTGTGGTTCTCCAAACTCCTTCGACCTTCCGGCCTTAACCTCAACGAAAACGATGGTGTTCCCTTCCTTGGCGATCAGATCAATCTCCTTGTGGCCGTATCTGTAGTTTCGTTTCAGAATCTGGAAGCCTTTTCTCCTCAGATACTCTTCCGCCAGGGCTTCCCCTCTATTGCCCAGTCTCTGTTTGTATCTTTCCATATGATATAGCTGCAGGCGGGGCTAAATGCCCCGCCCTATATTATAGCATATATCTCTTGAATTATAGAGGCGGGAATTCATCGCGCCTCGCGTTACCTCATCTCTATATCGATCTGACTCGACTGACGTAATGTCACGATCTTGAAAGATTTTCTGTGAATATCGCAGGGGCCAAACTTCCTAAGAGCTTCCACGTGGGTCTTGGTAGCATAACCTTTATGTTGGGCAAAACAGAACTCCGGGTATTTCCGGTCATACTTAAGCATGATTCTGTCCCGGGTGACCTTGGCTATTATGGATGCCGCCGCTATGGAGAGGCTGTGAGAGTCCCCTTTGACCACGGGCATCTGGGGAAGCCCCAGGTGGGGGATTCTCTGATTTCCATCCACCAGTATGAATTGGGGTGGGTTTTTTAACTTGTTCACCGCCTCCCACATCGCCCGGAGGGAGGCATTCAGTATATTCACTCGGTCGATGGTTCTCTCGTCCACTATCCCGATGCCCACCTCCCGGGCATTCTCCAGAATCTGATCAAAAAGAGTTTCTCTCTTTTTCGGAGTTAACTTTTTGGAATCGTTTACCCCGGGCACTAAGAAATCCCGCGGAAGGACCACACATGCGGCCACCACCGGCCCGGCTAACGGACCCCTTCCGGCCTCATCCACGCCCGCCACCATCCGGAAACCCTGCTTCCATAGACTGTCTTCCAAGCCAAGCATATCGTCTGGGGTGACAGACATAAAATTCTATCTCCGAAGATCAGGTATCGGGCAGTGTGACCGTTCAACTTCCCTATAAAGCAGAAGCCATACAGCTTGTCAAGAAAAAAATAACCACCCGTTGGGTGGTGAAACTGGTAATTCGTGAAAAATTCCAGGCGAGCACAGATTTGTAGCTCCGAGCCTCACGGAAAAGAACAAAGGAGTGTTTGGGTGGAGCCTTTACATCGTATTTGCATCAGGAATGTCATAATGCGCTTGGGACCGAATTGCCTTGACAATTCAACCGAATTTGTTAGAATAGACGAGGAATATGAAGAAAAAAACTACAAAACAGGGTAATCGTGGAAGTCCCGCCGGCAAGCTGAGCGAGGATTTTCGCGCCTTATCACATGAGATTTTGAACTACGCCAACCGGGGACTTCCGAGAATTGATTTTGCCCGCGAGGTCTCCAGGATGCTGGTTGACTTTTCCGGGTGTGACGCAGTGGAGCTCCGGCTCAAAAGACACGACAAATATTATCTTTGTACGACCAGCAGAAACGACAAACCTTCGTTTGAGTGCAAACAGTTAGCCTGCACGGAAACAGAGAACGGCAGGATGATACCATGTTCCCACGACGACTTGGCTATGGAAACCCTATGCCGGGACATCATCCTGGGTCACATTGACCGTTCTCTGCCCTTCTTTACCCAAAACGGGAGTTTCTGGACGGGAGATGCGGGCAGCACACGAATCACTCGTCCGTCCACTGATCGTCATGGGGAAGTTGACATCCAGCTCCCCGGTGCTGATTACCGGTCCCTGGCATTCTTTCCCCTGGTGGTGGACCAGGAAAATATAGGGCTTTTGCTTCTTAGGAGCAGGCAAAAGGACTTCTTCATCGAGCAGGAGATGGAGTTCTATGAAGGCATTGCCCAAACCCTGGGGGTGGCGTTGGCGCATCGGGGTGCGCAGGTGGCACTGCGTGAACGAATCAAAGAACTTACCTGCCTCTATGGCATTGCACAACTGGCCGCTCGGCCCGGTATATCGCTGGAAGAGATCATGCAGGGGATAGTGGAACTTCTTCCTCCCGGCTGGCTATACCCGCAGTTAGCTTCCGGAAAAATCTTTATGGATGGACGTTCCTATATTAAGTCCTCCTTTCGACAAGGACAACAGAAGCAAACTGCGGATATCGTTGTGAGCGGAGAACGACGAGGCATAGTTGAAGTTACCTATGCACAAGAGATGCCGGAATTGGACGAGGGTCCTTTCCTCAAAGAGGAGCGAAGCTTGATTAATGCCGTCGCCAGAGAGGTGGCAATCATCATAGAGAGGAGACAGGCGGAAGAGGATAAATCAAAGCTTCAGGATCAACTCAGGCACGCCGATCGCCTGGCCACCATCGGACAGCTTGCCGCAGGCGTAGCTCACGAGTTGAATGAGCCTCTGGGAAACACCCTGGCGTTCGCTCAACTTGCAGAGAAGTGTCCGGGACTGCCCCAACAGGCCAAACAGGACATCGAGAAGATCGTTATGGCCTCTCTGCATGCCCGGGAGGTGGTCAAGAAATTGATGTTGTTCGCCCGGCGTATGCCCCCCAAGAAGACCCAGGTTAGTTTGAATCATTTAGTCGAGGAGGGGCTCTATTTCCTTGAGTCCCGGTGTGCCAAACAGGGGATAAAACTGGAACGCTCGCTTTTGCCCGAGTTGCCGGAGATTACCGCCGACCCGGCACAATTGACCCAGGTGCTGGTCAATCTGATTGTCAACTCCTTACAGGCGATGCCGGAGGGAGGCAGGTTGATGGTCCAGACGCAAGTGGGAGAAGGACACATCTCACTGGTGGTGGAAGACACGGGCATGGGGATGAGCGATAAGGTCAAAAAAAAGCTATTTACTCCGTTCTTTACCACCAAAGACGTCGACCAGGGAACGGGCTTGGGCTTAGCCGTGGTTCACGGGATCGTGACCTCTCACGGGGGCTCTATCAAAGTTCACAGCAAGGTCGGCCGGGGCACACGGTTCGAAATCAAACTCCCCTTGACCGGAGCACCGGACGTGGAGGATAATAACTGAAGATGTTACCTGCCGACGAGAAAGAGCGCATCCTGGTGGTGGATGATTCCCCTCAAACGCTGGAGGCTCTTCAGCGAAACCTGACATCCGTGGGATACTCGGTCTTCGCTGCCGCCAGCGTGAGCGAGGCCATTACCATCCTTGAGAATACCACGGTTGATCTGGTGATAACGGACCTGAAAATGCCTAAGGTCAGCGGCATCGATCTGATAAGGCACGTCCGGGAGAATTTCAGAGATACCGAGGTCATGACCATCACCGGTTACCCCTCCATCGAGGGGGCGGTCAAGGCGATAAAGACCGGTGCAGAGGAGTACCTGACCAAACCCTTTACCGACGAGGAACTCTTTTCCGCGGTCCGGCGAACCTTAGATAAACTTCATATGCGCAGGTTGGGAGAAGCCCAGATGCAGAAGATACCCCTGGCACCTTATGGTCTTATCGGTGAGTCGGAGGTGATGCACAAGGTCTTCCGTGCCATCGCCAAGACCGCATCCACCCCAGCCACTGCACTTATCACCGGGGAGAGCGGGACAGGAAAAGAGCTTGTGGCCCGGGCCATTCACTACAGCAGTTCAAGGGCTTCAGCTCCGTTTGTGCCCGTTAACTGCGGAGGCATCCCGGAGGGACTTCTGGAGAGCGAGCTGTTCGGACACGTCAAGGGGGCTTTCACCGGAGCCACCGAATCCCGCGCCGGTTTTTTTCAAACCGCCGACGGGGGAACCATCTTTCTTGACGAAATCAGCGATACCAGTCTGTCCATGCAGACCAAGCTCCTCCGGGTGCTTGAGGATAAGGAAGTCTACATGGTCGGAGCCACCCGTTCCCGAAAAGTGGACGTTAGGATCATTGCCGCCACCAACAAGGATCTGGCCAGCCTCGCCGTGAAGGGGATTTTCCGCGAGGATTTGTTCTTTCGTCTTAACGTGCTTACCATCGTAATGCCTCCTTTACGGGAGCGGGGCGACGACATTCTGTTGTTAGCCCATCACTTTGCAAACAGGTTTGCCGAGGAATTCGGCAAACCGGCACCCCGATTTTCGGATAATGCCCTGCAAGTCCTGAGAAACTACCATTGGCCGGGAAACGTTAGAGAGTTGGAGAACGTGGTTCAGCGTCTGGTGGTCATGACCGATGACGATCTCATAGAGGTTTCCGATTTGCCTTCACTTATGCGATTCTCCGCTCTGCGGGAGACGGGACTTAATCGAACCTTAGCTGAGGTAGAGTCGGAGTATATTCGCAACGTGCTGGCGAGCGTAAATGGAAACAAGACAAAAGCCGCAGAGATACTGGACATCGATCGAAAAACCCTGCGAGAGAAGTTGAAGAAAACAAAAGGAAACTCCTCCTTTTAATCATTCGTCTTTCGGGGTAATTCTCCCCAGCGATTCAAATATACCCGGTTAACTAATATATTATCCCCCAATACTCTGTATTTCCACGAAAGCCTCTGAGAAGTATACAACCTTCTGAATTCCTTGGTTATCTTTGACTTAGGCAAAGCATCTCCACATTAGTGCATCGCCCTCATTTTCGAAAATTAGCCTCGAATTTAATTGGCATAACTTTCGCTTTAGTTCGGGTGCCGGCGTTAAGCAAAGGTGGAAAAAGAAAGGAGATCAACGCTATGTCCTCGTCGCAGCAAGTAAAAAGTGGCAGAAAGCCGAGTACCGCAGACGCCTTGCAGAAGGCAGAAACCAAAAGAAAGGCGAAAGTTTCATCAGCTCCCCGAAAGCAAACAGCAACCCGGGAGGTAAAACCAATCTCAAAACTCAGGGAATGGAAACTGTTGTATAAACCCAATCCGTTAACAGCTACGGATAAGGCTTCGCCTCAGAAAGGCTCACCCACAAAGTCCAATTCGGAGGAGAAAGACTCGGAGAACTTCAAGGGTCTGTGCCGAAATTGCAGGAAACTGAAAACATGTAAGCTTCCAAAACCCGAGGGGGGAGTCTGGCGGTGCGAGGAGTACCAATAGAGCGACCAGCCCGTCGGAGTTTTGTCTTCAGTCTCGTTTTGGAGGAATTGGTGTCCCTTTGAAAGAACAGGGTTTTAAAAGACTTAGTTAGTTGAAAAAAGTGTTAACCAATCAGCCATTCGACCCGTGCAGAAACGGAATAAGAAGGAGGTAGTCATGAAAGCGTCTCCTGCGGATATAGACCGCAAGGCAGGTTTTGAGGAGATAACCGAGAAGAAAAAAGCGAGTGTTTACGAAAACGTGGCCAGGCAATTCGATAAAGCGGCAGATCTGGTCAAGCTGGATAAGAACATTCGCAAGATTCTGGCAAGGACGACCAACGAGATCATAGTCAACTTTCCGGTGAAGATGGACGACGGCAGGATTGAGATGTTCACCGGCTATCGGGTGCAGCACAACAGCGCCCTGGGTCCCTTCAAGGGAGGACTCCGCTTCCACCCGGCGGTCGACATCGACGAGGTGCGGGCTTTAGCCACCTGGATGACCTGGAAGTCAGCCATAGTCAACATCCCCTTCGGCGGTGCCAAGGGTGGTATCCAGCTGGACCCGTTCAAGTATTCTATGACCGAGTTGGAGCACATTACCCGCCGCTTCACCTTCGCCCTGGGGAACAATATCGGGCCGGAGTACGACATTCCAGCTCCGGACGTTAACACCACCGCACAGATCATGGCCTGGATTCTGGACACTTATCTTTCCACCATGCCCCCGCACGAGAGGCAGCGCTGCACCCATGTGGTCACCGGCAAGCCGGTCGAATCGGG
>CAYOSZ010000043.1:0-10108 GCA_964406715.1 uncultured Ignavibacteria bacterium
TTGTCCAGCTCCGGCCGCATCTTCTGCCCTCTCTTTATCTCCCGCATCATGAACTCAGGAAGAAGTGCCGGCGCTCCCTGGTAGAAGAGCTCCACCGTCACCGGATTTTTTCCTCCCACTCTTATATCCTGCACTGCCAGCTGCCGCTCAAAAGCGTCCAAGGGGGAGTTTAGACCGCTGGGATCGTACTTTTCCGTCTCCAGAAGCTCGGATAAGGTTAGACCCCGGGATTGTGCCTCCAGATAGGTCTCCTGGGTGATCTCTATCTCCTTTGCTCTGGAGAGGTTCACCTCCCCGCAAATGGGCTTCTCCAGGCTGGCTAATTCCAAAAGCCTTTTCCCTTCAGCCGAGTTTAACAGTTTTTCCAAATCCATTTTTATTCTCCTTTTTAAGACGTCCACCGTCGACCGTCCGCAAATGATTTGCGGCGGACAGCGGTCGGCCGACTGCGGACGGTTTAATTCAGAATCAATGTACATTCGATGGTGCCGTTAACCGCAATCACCGTTCCTCTGGCCAGGTTTCCACCGGCCGGGTCGTAATCCGTCAGTGCGGGGGCCTGCTTCACCGTTCCGCTGGCTCCGCACACCACTCTATTTCCCACCTGGGGATAGGTGGTGGTGATGGGAAGCGTCATCACTCCCCCGATCTGGACGGTGGCCACCCTTTTCCCGTCGTCTGCGTCGGTTAAGGTGAGATCGATCAGTTTTCCTAAAAGAGCCGAGTCGTCCGTTGCAGGTCCCGCCTGATTGTTTCCGGAAAGCGTAACCGCCTTGCCTGTGTCTGCATCCTTCAAATCATCCACTCCGCCGGTCTGGCTGATGGAGAAGCTGGCAAAGATCGCTGCCGTGGCTTCTAAGTTTTGATCTCTGATTCCCATTCTTCCCTCCTTATTTTTAACTTTTTACTGTGAACCATTCAGAAGACTGTCTTTTATGACATCCCTTCGGGTCGTCACACCCACGACTATTTCACTTCTGTTTTCATTTTCTTATTCTGTAATCAAAGCCCGGCCGTATGGGTGGAGCTTCAGTTCCACCCTTGTTTTGATGCTGTCGATGAATATTCTTAATGTCATTACAATGACTGTAATTGGAGTTTTTCGACAACCTTTTTCACCGGGTTATGTTTTCACTCCTGCTTTGAACTCCGAAATCGTAAAATTCGATCCACCGCCTTCGATCATCACCCTGGACTGGGGCGAGGAAGGAAAACTTCGATTAAACTCCTCCTTTACCTTTTCCCTCAAAAAGATAAGGTCTTCAAAGCTCAAATCCGGGGACTCCAAAAGTCTCTCCACCAACCCGCAGGAACTTAGATCACCCCTCGCCCGCGAGACGGCCAGAGTCATTCTTTTGATCTGCGATTTGAAATCCGAAAGAAGTTTCTGGCAGAGTTCTTCCTTCTCACCAAGAGAACTCAAAGCCAGAACGCTCTGGCTTAAATCCTTTTCCAGTTGGTCAAAGTCCATCTTCTGGACCGTCTCACCGTCGATCGCATCCCGGTGACTCTTCAATGATTCTATCAGATCCTGAATGTTCATGTTCACCTCTTCCTGTGAAGTTTGAAAACCATGTGAAACTCATTCATCATCCATAGTCGAAAGCTGATATTCGATCCGGCTTAATCGATTCTGCAGATCCTGGCTGAACTGGTGAAATTCCTCTTTAGTCAGAAAGTTCTGATTCAGCATCACCTCTATGTTGGAAAGCCTTTTGTCCAGTTGGTTGACCACCACGGATTCCGCCTTTCGGGAAAGATCCAGCTTTATCCCCGCGATGGTGGTATAGTAAGCGGTGATGATTCCCAGGGCGGTTACGAAGAACGCCACCAAAAACTGCAGCAACTGTACTTTAGAGAAAAACCTGTTGTTCTCCATAACATTAAATTTTTAACCTTCAACCTTAAACACCTCTCAACCGTTTAATCCGTTCCATCCGTTTCATCCGTTGACTAATCTGTTTCATCCGTTGACCGTTTCCAGAACAACCACCTATCATTTCCCTTCAGCCTGACCTTTCTTGCCAGGTAGATTCCGTTCAAAATCTTTCCCTCGATTTTGAAACTGGAAAAATCCTCTTTTCTCTCCAGGATTTGATACTTCTCTTTGTCTAAAATTCTCATGTAAGCAACCAGAACCTTGGATGGATTTCCCTCCGTCCCTCCTTCCTCCGGCGGGATATCCCCCTCGAAGTCCATCCATTTGAGATCGTGTTCATCTTTCCATTCACACAAAAATCGTCTTCCCCGCTTCAGTTCATCTAAGTCCAGTTCGAATATGGTCAAACCGAAGGCTGAGTTATCTTTTTGGAATCTAAGGTCATGATGTCTGGCTTTCCCCCACCAGTGAAGCTGAAGCACAAACCTGTCCGCAGTCCGCTGCCGGTCGCCGGTCTCTTTGAGGTTTTCCCCAGCGGACGGTTGACGTTTGTCTGTCGACTTGGTCTGGCCAATTATCCTCTCCAGGACCGCAACCGGATCCGGTCCCCTCTTATCTGATCTTATGTCTAAAACCCGAGGAGCATGCCAGGTGAAGCCATCACCTGTTTTTTTCGCGTAATCAATCCTCACTCTGATTATGTCCCCTTGCCTGGCTTGAATGTATGTAGAATAGGTAATCCCGATGCGGAGGGGATTTTCTCTACTTTCGAGCGCACAGTGGTAATTGAAACTCCCTCCTTTATTTCTCTCCACCCCCGTCACCAGAACATCCAGCTCCAGATGTCTATTCCATTTATACCAGCTTTGGTTATCGAAATAACCGGAGCCAACCTTCTTGATCATCGCCCCTTCGGAGGTGGCAATACTCTTGACTTTCGAAGGTAAAGCAGTAGAGGAGACCATTTCATAATTGACTTTCTGAATGGAATCAGCATCGGGGAAAAACTCCTCCAAAAGCCCTTTTCTCTCCTCCAGGGGAAGAGGGGTCTTATCCTCCCCGTTCAGGTAAAGCAGATCGAAGAGCTTGAATCTGAAATGGGAATCATCCGAGGTATCATTTCCTTTTGCGGGGGACCCATCAGGTTTCTGGCAAATATAAGAAGCTACATCTTTACGTAAAAGACGCGAATTACCCTTATATTTTACCAACTCCCCGTCAAGTATGAAGCTTTCCTGGGGATTTGAGAGAATCTCATTTACCAGTCGGGGAAATCTATCTTCAATCCGGTCACCTTCACCGGTGAAAATCCTCACTTCCCTTTCTTTTCTATGTATCTGAGCTCTGATTCCGTCATATTTGGGTTCTATCAAATATGATTCGGAGAGGGAGGAGAGCTCCTCCAAATAGAAGAATTCGTTTGGCGAAGGACCTGATATGTCTGGTTTGGTTGGGGTAACGAATTCAAGTGGTGAAGCCCGGTGAACTCCGTCCGACCGGGAGTCTAAAGACAAATCATCATTCCCGCATCTTCTCTTCGAATCATTCTGGGGGTATAGCCACAACTCATCCGACATGGAGGTGTTGGGCGCTGCCCCGCGGTATACTAAAGAAGTCTCCAGCACCCGGGTGATGTTTCGGTAATAGAAGAAAGCCTCTCTTTCACCCTCCTTTGTCTGGTAAGACTTAAGGGGAAGGTGGTTGCATCTTCTCATATCCTCACCGCAGATGGAGCACTGGGGAAACTCGAACATAAAACCTAAGGAGCATTCCTTGTAAATTCCGTGATCGATGTTCTCTTTCAAGGATAGGGCTTCTGTTGAGTTTTTCAGCCAGTAGAACCAAACCTTAACCCAGTTCTTACCATCCTTTTGAACCACCTCCGCTTTGAAGTTTCTGGCAATGGGCAGCTTCTCCTTGGTATGCCCTACCATAACCGGGGAGTCGATCACTAAATCAGCAATCTTATGAAGTTCCTCCAAAGGGAAACGGCCTCCGTAGGAGTTCACCTCATCCGAGACCAAAAACATGGTCCGGACGAAGATATCCTCTTTGCTCACCGGCTTGGGAGGCTTTATGCGTGAGTTGATCAAAAAGACTATCTCTTCGGAGATCTCCTTCTTTGGTCTCTTCAGTTCCGCTCCCACATGTGCTAACAGCTCTTTCACCGTATCTCCTATTAAGATGGGTTAAGCACAAATACATTTAACCTGCTTGTTGAATAAACTGACTTCTTCTCACCAATCCTCTACCTATCCTTTTCACCACAAAATCCATCTTGTTTTTGCACCAAGCAAATTGACCTCTTGAACATTTGAACTTTTGAACTTTCTTTCTCTATCTCCGAATGAATCCCATCACATAGTTTCTGCATCCGTTTGCACACAGCCGCTGGAAATCTCGGAAGCAAAAGAGCGCTTCAAACTGTCTTTCTTCAACTATCACAACGAGTTGAAGCTCACGCCACAATACTGGATGAGCTCAGGCATTGAGTTTGCTCAAGTAAGAGGGTGAAGATCAAGACTTAGGCAAAGAAAGGAAGCGGATATGTATTTCATATTTGGCTACGCAAAGGAAGTTACAGAGAAGATCGAGAGGGACACGTCAAAGATCGTTCTACTTGGAATCGCCGTTTTGGTGGTGCTTCTGGTCGTCTTCTTGAGCTTCGAAAATATCGACGGGGAACCCCTGGAATCCTATCTGTCTTTTCACTCCCAATCCGGGTCAGCTCAAATGCTTGATGTGGATAATGGACTTAAGGTCGAGTGGGAACAACATTTCTGGAGATCTGAGCTCAAAAAATTATCCCACTTTTTGTGGGATGCGCAGAGTCAATAAAGCCCCAAGAGTCAGATGCTCCCCCGGTAAACCCCGCCGCAAGCGGGGTTTACTTTTGAAAATTAAAAATGAAAAATGAAAAATTTAAAATTATCACTTGGATCGATAGGACAATCAAAAAAATCAAAGTTTTGTTTGGGGTTGATTATCAAGATTTTCTAATTTTTAATTTTGAATTGTAATTTTGCATTTTGCTCTTTGAATTCTAAATTTCTATGGAGGCGATAAAAAATGAAACTCAAAATAATGATTCTTTCGATTCTTTTCTTACTTCTTTCAAGCACCATTTCTCATGCCTGGAACTATCCCCGGGATGGCAGATTCAAACAACTTCATCCTCACAGAGACGGCTGGTTTTTTGTGGACGAAGAGAACTGGGACATAAAAGCCCCGGACAAATGGCAGCATTTCACCGGATGTTACGTCACCCAGAAACTTCTATCCAAAGGGATGAATAAATACCTCTCCGCCCTGTTGATCTTCTCTCTGGGAGTGGCTAAGGAGTATGAAGACGGTTATCGGGAGGGTTGGAGCGCCAGGGATTTGACCGTGGACGCTTTAGGAATACTCTCTGCCATGTATGACAAACCAGAGGTTAAGGTGCTTTGCACTTATGACAACGAAAAGATGATGCTCAATCTCATGTTCGCTCTAAGGTAACCCTTATGGAGTAAAAATCGTAGTGGCAAAGCTTGCTTTGCTTATTTCGTAATAAATATCTTCTTCTTTCCGTTAATCTGTTGATCCGATTTTAGCGGTGGTCTGCGGACAGCGGACGGTTTTTAGAATCTCTTCGAGCAAACTCAACCACTACATCTATCCATTGCATCCGTTTAATCCGTTGACCCGATTTTGGCGGTGGACTGCGGACTGTGGACGGCGGACGATGTTATAGAATATCATCGAGCAAACTCGACCACTGCATCTATCCGTTTTATCCGTTTAATCCGTTGACCCGATTTTAGCGGTGGACTACGGACAGCGGACGGCGGACGGTGTTTAGATCTTCTCCACCTTCGGCGACAAAATCAAAGACGACTTCCCTCCTTCTCTGACCAGCCACAAAGCTAAAGCCAGTGCCATCACCGCATCACATTCTTGATTCTTGTCCCAGTAGAAATTCCGTAGCTCATCCTGCAGGGTCCATAATTCCCCGTCTTCCCCGATCTGCTCAATGAACGGATAGGCGATTCTGCCCAAAGCGTGCATCTTCTCCAAATTGGCAATCAGTTCTGATTTCGCTTTCCCTCCCCTCTCTCCAAAGTTGAATCCCTGAGGTTTCAAATCAGTCAGCTCGGATAAGACCACATCCCCCAATCCGGTGGAATCTACGATCACCTCTCCCCCATACTCTTTATGCTTTGTTCTGATCGCCGTATATACGTCCTTCCAATCCCTCTGGAATCTCTCCAGTGACACTACTTGATAGGGTTTTGTGGTTACGTCCAGGGTAACCCCCACGGTGAATGTCCTTTTGCGAGCCAGATCCCAGCCGTGGCAATACCTGTGCCCTTGAGTCGGTTTAGACAGACCGGTGGAAAGATTCATCGCATTCCGGATATATTCCTCTTTTATAACCTGATTGGAATCGTCGATGAAAAGACCCTTGATATTCTGTTCGATTTTGCTGGGGGAGAGGGTCTTCAGTTTCCTTTCGAGATACTCTCTGCTTATATAAGGATTTTCCCGGGAGTCACCGTTTTGAACGTACCCTGTCTCTGGATTCTTCTTCAGCTCACGGCATTTTTGGTAGAACCAATTTTTTCCCTTAGGGGTTGAGGTAAAGTCCAGCATTCCCGCTCGATCCGCCAATCTCATCATGATAACCTGATTCACCACGTATTCCGGATGCGGCTCGAACGCCACCTCATCGAAATTGAAGTAATCGTAGTCCCTTCCCAGAAGATACTCTCCCCTTCTCTGGGTCGATCTTGCCCAGAAGACGGCTCCGTTTCCGAAGACGATGTGAGGGAAGGGCGTGTACTTCAATTCCCTGACCAGCTTCTCTATGTGTGGCATACCCTTGGTCAACCTGACCACGTTCTCGAAGATGATATTGGCTTGATCCAAGGTAATGGAGGCGTTTACCGCCTCATATTTCTCAGTTTTGTCGTATTTGGGATTTCTAATCCTGAAAAAACAACGATGAAGTATCTTGATGGCTTGCGCCAGGCTTTTACCCCAGCGATTACCGGTATGGAGGGCATTTTCCGGTCTGGTGGAATTTTTCAGCCATTTTACCTGTCCCGGATGTGGTTCGATTTCCAAAAATTCTCTGGCGAAGGACACGGGATCACAAATGGTCTTTCTCCAGAAATCTCTTGAGAGTTTTCGCAAATCATCAGCCTTTGATATCTGCTCAGACGCAGGTTAAAGCCTGCGGCTATCCTTACGCTTCTCCGGTTATCAAAAACCAGAACCTAACTTAAGTTAGGTTCTGGTTTGATCCGTTCAATCCGCTATTCATATAGCCGAGCGATCTGAACTCTGCTTGCTGGTAACTGCCTACTGAACGCTCTCCACTTCCCTTTTCGCTTCCTCTTCGGTGATGAATCCCGCCTCCTTTTTGCGAATGACGTTCTCCAGATGGATCTTCTCTGCCTCTCTTTGTTCCAGCATGTCGAAGAACTTGCGATTGTCGAAGTGGTGGACGCATTCCAAAGGCAGTCCCCACAATGCCAGCTCGATGTTGTGTATCCATTCCAAAAATCTTTTGGCGCTGTTCTGAATGGAGAGGACGTTTCTCAAGATCAACTCATATTTAAGCTGAGCCCAGCTTCGGCTGGGACCATAGGAGTAACCTAAGATGAAAGGATCCAGATGCACCCCTGCGCAGATGTCCTCGATTAAAGCTTTATGATTGATGTACCAGTAGTGTGAAGAGGAGACGTGTCCCGAAGGACCGATGTATTCGATCTGCACGTCGCTCCAGGTGATGGGATTGTCCTCCGGGTTGAGCTTTTTCATCATGTCCACTGTATCCTCGAAGTACTTGTTAGCCCGGGACAGATAATTCTCGTCCGACTCACCCGAATTCCTCTCCGGCGGCTTGATGGTCACGTGCAGTCGATGATATCCCGCATTGTGCATGGTCTTTTGCATATCCTCCAAAAGCCTCTGCTCCACCCTTGCCACGAAAGGTATGGAGCCCAATATGCTTTTGCCCCGCGGGTCATCCGGATCCGGGTCCAATCCCAGATAAAAGGTGGCGTGCGGGTTGAGTTTTATCTTCGTCCCCTCCACCTCCTGAAAAAGCTCCCAGGTGTTTTTCTCCTTCAGTTTAAACCTGATGGTGCCCGGATCGATGAAGTAGAACTTGTCCAATCTATCACCTGAGGGGCTCAAGACCAGCTCACCGCAAACCGCCCCATCTGTGAAAAGAGACCTGAAAAACTGTACCAGGACGGCATCAGTCCCCCCGAATTTTTGAAAGCTGTGTTCATAGATGTGGCGATCCAGATTTTTTATCACCTCAGTCCCTCTGTCCAAAACGGATGGATCTTCGGAGCCTTCCAGCTCGAAATGACCGGAGGAAGCGCATATGCGGGTCCAGGTCCAGACTGCGGAATTTAAAACGGGAATGTTGTCTCTAAAGAAGCGATGGAGTTTGATCCGAAAGGAATTATCGTACCAGCTGGATTGAGGCAAAAGGAGTTCTCCCCGATCCAGGTATGTGGTCCTTTTCGAAAGCGGAGAGGTGGGTAAACCTTTGATGTCCGAATCGGTTCTCTTCATCACGGAAAATTTCTGATGCACTGACGAGTTGGCACCTGCCTGGGTGGATTTCGAAGACCCTTTGTCTATCCCCGTTCTGAAAAAAACTCCTTTCAAGATATTTCCTATGAAAGTTAAGGAGCTCATGCTGATCCTCGCGTTAGAAGTTCATATAACCTAAGATGTTGGGGTAGGGGCTTGTCCTTAAGGGCTGACCTGAAGGGTCAACCCCTGCCCCAACAAGAGTAAACCTCTCAAAAACTCCCTCTCCATCTTCATCACCACAAAACCGATACAAGATTTGCATAAGTTCATATTTTGTCGTTGTGACCAGACACCTTTTCCATAATCACAAAGCGCTGTTAGGGAAATGCTAATACGTTCGATCCCTCCAGACGGACGCCCGTCTGGGCGTTAAATCCATTGACAGCCTATCTGGTTACTAATAGATGCCTTCGTCCGTTACCATTCATCTTACCATCACCGACGGGGTGTCCATGACCAACAATGAATCTTCGCAAACCTTAGCCGGACTCTCTCTTTAAAAAGACAAGGAAGGACAAAAATCCCGCTTTATTAGAAGGAAATCAAAAGGAGATCAACTTAATATTGAGTTATTGAAAATAGGACTTATCTTAGATCATTACTCCTCGGTTGAATCTTCTTGACATCAATTCGAAATCATTCTTATATTAAGAGGCGTTCAGTAAAAAGACACTTATTATCTGGAGTTTTCTTGGTCACCACAAAACCCAAAGCAGAAAAATACCTGAAGGTGGAGTTGGACCACTCAGTTCAATATCTTAAGGGCATTGGCCCGGTAAAGGCGGAGGCTTTAAATCAAATCGGAGTCGAGACGATCGAAGACCTGCTGTATTATATCCCCCGCCGATATCTGGACCGAAGCACCATCCTTCCCCTGGGAAGGGTGAAAGTTGGAACCACGGTCACGGTAATTGGAAGGGTGGAAGCATCCGGGCGGGCAAGAACCCGAAGACCTCAATTCCATGTGATTCTGAAGGATAACACCGGTTTCATTCGATTGGTCTGGTTTTCCAAGCTTAATTGGGTGAAGAACGTTTTCGAGGAAAACGATCTGGTGGCGGCCTCGGGGCAGGTAACTTTATATCGGGGTCTGCAGATGGTTCATCCGGAATTCGAGATACTCTCCAAGAAGTCGGAGGAAGATATATCGGAGGATGACCTGACACATACCGGGCGGGTCATACCTCTTTATCCCTCCACCGCCGAGTTGAAAAAGGTACGGCTGGACAGCCGGGGTTTCAGAAGAGTGCTGAAGCCATTTCTGGATGCTGCTCCGTCACTGATCACGGAGACGCTTCCGGATAAGGTGGCCTCCGAGATGGGACTTCTCCCCATTGGTGAGGCCATAAAAAACGTGCATTTTCCGGAGGATCTCAAGTCGGCCCAGATGGCAAAAGCCCGGCTTGCTTTTGATGAGCTTTTCTATCTGGAGCTGATGCTGGCTTTGAGGAAGAAAAAGATTCACCGGGAGGAGGGGATAGCATTCCAGAAGCCCGGTGATCTGGTAAGGTCTCTTTTGAAGATGTTGCCTTTTGAGCTGACCGAAGCTCAAAAGAAGGTCCTGCGGGAAATCTCTGCAGACATGATGTCGGATGCCGGCATGCATCGGCTGCTTCAGGGGGACGTGGGCTC
>CAYOSZ010000044.1:0-10009 GCA_964406715.1 uncultured Ignavibacteria bacterium
GGGAATTTATCCCGCCCCGAATTGTGGCTCGTAACGAGGCAGGATCAAAGAACAGAATTAAACCTGCCCTATGTGTGAGAGTCCATTGTTCCCCATGGGAGCGGGAATCTATCCACCAGACTTGCGCGTCTGCCCGTTCCTACTTTCCGATCAGAGCCAGATGAACGTCCATCACGTTCGTATTGGTGGGTCCGGTTATTATCAGATCGCCTAATTTGCCAAAAAAACGATAGGAATCATTTCTATCCAAATACCGTTTCGGATTCAACCCCCTTTTTAGCGCCCTCTTGATGGACTCCCCGTCGCATATCGCACCCGCCGCATCTGTGGGTCCGTCGGTTCCATCCGTTCCCGCAGAGAGAAACACAACGTTCTTCATGCCCTTGATTCCCATGGCACCCACCAGAGCAAATTCCTGATTTCTTCCGCCTTTTCCTTTGCCCCTGATTTTCACCGTGGTCTCCCCGCCGGAGATAACGCAGGCAGGCGGGCTTGCAGGATCTTTTTGTTTTACTATTTTTTTAATCAGGCTCACGTGTATTCGTGCTGCCCTGGTGGTATCACCGGCTACGGGTCGCGGAACGACATACGTGTTGAATCCCAAATCCCTTGCCTTCTTTTCCGCCGCATCCAGAGCCGTCCGGTTCGATCCGATGATTACGTTCTTTACTCTCTTGAAGATGGGATCACCCGGCTTGGGCGTCTCCTTTATCTTTCCTTTGGCGCCCTTCTTTAAATGTGCATATACAGATGTTGGGATTTTGTGTTTTATCTTATACTTATCAATTATCCTGATACAATCCGCAAAGGTGGTGTTGTCGGGTGCGGTGGGTCCGGAGGCGATGGAATCGAGCCTGTCTCCGATCACGTCGGACAGTATCAGGGTGAGGACCGGTGCGGGAAACGCCATCTGAGCTAATCTGCCCCCTTTGATCTCAGAGATGTGCTTGCGAATGGTGTTGATTTCCTTTATGTCGGCACCGCATTTCAAAAGCTCATCCGTAAGCTTGATCTTGTCCTTCAGACGAATTCCCGAAACGGGAGATACCAAGAGCGCAGATCCGCCGCCGGATAGAAGGAAAATGACCAGATCGTCCGGGGTGGTTTTGGACAGAAGCTTTATGATTCTTCTGGTACCCTTCAAACCCTCTCCATCCGGCAGAGGATGTCCTCCCTCCCGCAGATCGATGTTGCCGAACAAAGGAACCCGATGGGACTTTTTGGTAATGACTATCCCGGAGGAGATTCTTTCTCCTATGATCTCCTCTAAAGCCTGCGTCATCCGGGCGGATGCCTTTCCCGCGCCGATTACCAGAATTCGAGAAAACGGTTTCAGATCATAGGAGAAGCGATCCACCCACAGCTTACCATCCTTGAGCTTCACGTGTTCTTTGACGGCAAAAAGCGGATCACTGGCTTTAATGGAATAGCGCAGGATGGATAAGGCATCTTTTCTGAGGGACCTGGTCGTTTTAAGCATGGTTGTGCCTACCGGTTATCTTCCTCCACCGCTTCTTTCAGTTTACCCAGGAAATCCGGGATGGCAGCGGTGACCCGGTTCCAGTTGGGAATTTCAGGCACGCTCAACGGATCGTCCAGAAACTGCTTGGCAGCCATTTTGATCCCCCGGCTGAATGCCTCCACCGCCGAGACCTCCGAGTGCCTGTCGAAATAGAGCTGGTTTATGAAGGCGTCGTCCTCGTATCTTTTTATGGTATCCTGGGCCGTTCTCAAGTAGGCGGATTCTAAGGTACGCAGGGCACCGGCGGAGATGATTACCCCTTCCGTGGACAGGGTTCTGAAAATGGTCTTGGTGATGTCTATACACATCTTCAAAAGCCCCTTGGTGGGATCGGACTCCGAAAGCTCCTGGTGTTTGTGCTCGAAGCTCTCCATTAAGTCCACCTGGCAGATTCTTCTGGAGACGCAGTTGCGATATACCTCAGCCAAAAAACCCACCTCCAGTCCCCAGTCGGAGGGTATCCGGTTGACCCTGGCCAAATCGATGTCCAGGCTGAACTCACCGGACAGGGGATACCGGAAGCTGTCGAAATAGACCAACACGGGCAGATAACCCAATATTCTGATTAAAGCCCGGATCAAGGGGGTGAAAAACAATCGGGTGGCTCTTCCGTACATGCGGTCGGTCACCCGGCTGTAAAATCCCTTGCAGAACTCGTATCCCATGGTGGGATTGGCCGGAGGATAACACAGGCGTGCTAAAAGCTCCCGGTTATAGGTGAGTATGTCACAATCATGAATGGCTATGACGTGGCTTCTTTCGCTGGCCATCACGTAGCCCATGGCGATCCAGACAGATCTTCCCTTCCCGTCGGGCCCCAGGTAAAGTTCATTTTTCTCCAAAAGCTTATAAAGCTCGCCCAATCTGGGACCGCTGCTCCACACGATTTTTGCTTGAAAGGGCATCCCGGAAAGGATTTTTTTTGCCTGCCTGAACTCCATGGTGTCGGTTTTGTTCATCACCACCACGATCTCCTCTAAATACTTCACCATCTTCAGGTTCTCCAGAATCTTTTTGAAAGCCTCCCCCTGAAAGTCGGAAAAGGTGGTGGGCAGAACTAAAGCTATGGGGCGGCGTTTGGCATGCTCCGAAAGTTCCCCTTCCAGAGCATCCAGGTTGGGCTTACCCAGCCGGTGCAGGGTGGAAACCACGCCAGACTGATAGAAATCACTCATCTTAAATCTCTCCTCTTCTTGGGGGTTCCCTCCTTAACGATACTTGGTCTCCTGATTTAACGGTTTGCACTTTATACTTAAGTATAACAAATCAACTAAGCTCAATCAAGAAATTTATCACGCCTTGACCACTTTCGAGCAGGTTACTATCCAATTGGAATAATCCGTGGTGGAGTCGAATTTGTAATAACGGTCTAAAAGAGTCCCCCGAATCAATTCATTCAATCCGGGTGCATGAACACTGCCTTAAATGACCCACTCATCCCTGTACTTAACATTCAAACTTTCTCTTGACAAACGAGTATTACATTTTATTATTAGGTTTCGTATACGAGACGTGAGAATGCGATGTTTTCGGCTGTTGAGTATAATTTGACCTAAATGGTGAAGTTGATCGTTGGACTGGGAAATCCGGAGGAGAGGTACAAAAACACCCGACACAATTTAGGCTTCAGGGTGGTCGATTTCTTAGCCCGCAGTAACAACGGAAAATTTAAACCAGGTAAAGGAAATTATCTTTTCTGTGAGATCAAGAAGAAGGAAAAAGAAGAATTCTTCTTTATCAAGCCTCTTACTTACATGAACGCAAGCGGGGAGGCGGTAGCAGACGCCCTGAATCATTCCGGACTGAACTTAGAAGACCTTCTGATTGTGTGTGACGATTCGAATCTTCCCCTGGGGAAGATCAGGGTCAGGGAGAAGGGAACCGACGGGGGGCACAAAGGGCTGAAATCGATCATCTATCATCTAAACTCCATATCCTTTGCCAGGCTGAGAATGGGAATCGGGGAAGCACCCCCGAATATGGATTTGGAAGAGTTCGTGCTGAAGGAGTTTCTGGAAGAGGAAAAAGAGACGGTGGAGAAAATGATCGAAAGAGCTTGCGCTGCGGTGGAGAATGCATTAACTTGGGGCATAGAAGATACCATGAGTAGATTCAATGCCTGAGGTTGCCAACTCCGGTGTTTTTAAGGTTGAAGTCGGCAGCTTGAGGCGAATTACGAAAACTCGTTTTGACGATGGCAAACAGGACCAAAAGACGCGACTGGAGGTGAGAAGTTGAGATTATACGAAACCGTATTCGTGCTGGACCCCTCTCTGGACGAACACACCGTTGAGAAGGAAATCAATAAGGTGGAGGAGCTGATCACCAGCAACAAGGGCACGGTAAAAAAGACCGAAAAGTGGGGTATGAAAAAATTCGCCTATCCCATCAAAAAGAAGCCGCAGGGTTATTATACTCTGATCTACTTCGAGGGAAATGGAGGTCTCCTCAAGGAACTGGAAAGGGTATATAAGCTGAACGAGTTTTGTCTCAGATACCTGACCGTTCAGTCGGAGGAGGAAATCACCCGGCTGGAAGGAGAAAAGACCAAGGAGGATCAGGAGGCAAACGCTTCCGCCTCTTAAATGAGATTTCAAGTAATCTATTTGTCGTTTTCTCAAAGCAAAGGATTTAAAACACAGGAGCATGGATTATGGTGATCGGGTTCGAAGGAAGCAGAAGGAAGACCTGTCGTTTTTGTGAAAACAGAATTGATAGGATCGACTATAAGGATGAAAAGCTGTTAAGAAAGTTCACCACTGACCGAGGGAAAATCGTGCCCCGGCGCATATCCGGAAATTGTGCCTGGCACCAGAGAAGGCTGACCACTGCCGTCAAAAGAGCCAGACACTTGGCCTTTCTTCCCTTCACCGGTGAAATCTATCGATAGACTCAATTGACCTCAGAGTTGAGATGAAAGTCTCAACCCGGTAAAGGAGACGTGTGAGAGGAGACTTTTGGCTTTTCAGACGTCATACGGCAGGTTATAACAGATACTTTAGGAGAAGGAAGCCATGAAGATGATTTTGAAGGATGACGTGGAGAAGTTAGGTAAATGCGGCGATGTGGTGGAGGTCAAGGACGGCTATGGAAGAAATTTTCTTTTCCCCCGAAATTTAGCCGTTCCCGCCACTAGGGGAGACCTCAAGTCCATCCAGGAGATAAAAAAACAGAAGGAGATCAGGGATTTAAAAAAGAAAAGGCAGGAGGAAAAGCAGAAGATTCAGCTGGAGAAAATATCCTGCACGGCTGAGGTTCTGGTGGGGGAGGAAGATCGGGTTTTCGGATCGGTCACCTCTCAGACCATAGCCGATCTTCTCAAGGAGAAAGGCTTCGACATCGATCGGCACAAGATCATGCTGGTGGCACCCATAAAGACGCTGGGCGTCTATACCGTGCCGGTCAAAATCTCCGGTGATGTGGTTGCTTCCCTGAAGGTGTGGGTGGTGAAAAAACAACAAACCTGAAAACATGTTGCCAGTAGTCTAAACCCGGGGTAAAGATGAGTATGATCAAAGCAAAGGTGAACGGGATGGCGCTCGACACAACCACCAACTCGCCGGTGGTAATTCTTTCCTCTTCAGATTCGGATCGGATGCTTCCCATCTGGATCGGACATTACGAGGCTTTAGCTATAGCCATGGAGCTGTCCGGGGTTACCTCTCGGAGACCTTTAACTCATGATCTTTTGAAATCGGTCATCGCCACTATGGGTGGGAAGGTTCAGAAGGTTGAGGTCACAGAACTGAAGGAACAGACCTTCTATGCCAAAATCTACATCGAGGTGAACGGTTCGATCTCACAGATCGATGCCCGGCCATCCGATTCCATCGCCTTAGCACTTAAAACCAAAGTTCCCCTTTATGTGGCCGAGGAGCTGTTTCAGTTGAAGAGGCCGGATAAGGAAGGGATGGATTTAAGTGATCCCGAAACCCTGAAGGAAAGATTGAAAAAGATCAACCCAGAGGACTTCGGGAAATATTCCCTCTGAGAATCACGAGCACAAAGATCACGCGTCATTTCAGACCATGATTCGGCAAGGATCTTGAGCTTTTCAGTTAGAGCATATGCGGTGATATGGCGAAAAGAAAAATCTTCTTATGGTTTGGCTGGCTGCTTTTGGCATTACTCTGGGGTTGTTCGGCCAGCTGGTCGCAAGTTATATATTCACATGAATTGGAGGAGAAGTTAAGGCAGGCAGAAAAAAGCTATTCAGAAAAGGATTATTTCGCGGCGGAAGAAATCTTCCTCCGGCTATCCAAGTCTTTCCCCAACAGCCCTCGGTTTTCCTATTTCCAACTCATGATCGCCAAATGCGAATATCACTTGAAGGAGTACTCCTCAGCCGGTGAAAAATTCAAACGTTTCATCCGTCAATTCCCTGAAAGCAGCTACCTACCCACCTGTTATCTCATGCTCGGCAATATCGCATATCTTCAGGGAGAGCCGTACCAGTCGGCTCAGGGTTTCATCTATGCTTATCAATTGTCCCAAGATGAAAGGCTGGGGACCTTAGCCAAAAAGTCGCTTGAACCTCTACTGGAAAGATGGCTTTCCTTAGAAGAATTGGAAAGGCTGAGTGTGGCGAATAAGGATAAAAAGCTTGCTCCTCCGATTTTTTTCCACCTGGGAAGACGAAACCTAAAGAGAAAAAACCACCAGAAAGCTTTTGAGGCGTTAAGCTACTATCGGGATAATTTCCCTCATGCAGAGAATGCTCGGGAGGTCAACCTTCTCCTGCAGGAGCGAATCAGTTCGCCTGATGAGACGGTAAAGGTGGGAGTGCTGCTTCCTTTAACCGGCGATTTCTCGATTTACGGAAAGAGTCTGTTGAATGGGATTAAGCTGGCTTTGTCCTCCCATCCCCCCAACCAGAGTAAGGTAGAACTTGAGGTGAAAGATACCGAAGGAGATTATGCGAAAGCAGCACAGCTCTGTCGTGATCTGACGGAAGAAGATGATGTGGTTTGCGTGATCGGACCGTTAAGGAGTGAATCGGTGGTTGGGTCTGCGGTGGTGGCAGAACATTCGCATATCCCCCTGATCACTCCCACCGCCTCCAAAGAGGGTTTGGCCCTTTTGGGAGATTTTGTGTTTCAGCTATCCTCCACCCCCAGGAGGAAGGGAAGAGCTTTAGCGGAATTTGTGGTGAGAGACGAAGGGCTTAAGGATTTTGTCATGCTGATACCGGAGGGGGACCAGACGGAGTCGGAAGCTTCGAACTTCAAAGAGGTTGTGGAAGAGTTGGGAGGTAAGATTTTGGCAGTCGAACATTATCCCCCCGACACCCGGGATTTTTCACCCTATCTCGGAGAGATAAAAACCGTGCTTTTAGGATTTCCTTCCTCCTCCTCTTCCCAGAAAGAGGGTTCCCTGTTTGATCAGGTTCCGGTATGGGTGGATGGGCTGTTCATCTCGGCGGAACAAACGGAGATGTACGACATTCTGTCCCGTATAGCCAACTTAAACATTTTCAGCACCATCATTGGGACGGAGCCGCTGGGGAACGATCAGGTGCTGGGATTTGCCCGGAATATCGATCGGGAGATGGTCTTTGCCTCAAACAGTTTTGCTCAGAATGTTAACCCGCAGAGGCAACGTCTATTTGATCTTTACCACGAACTGTATCAGAAGGAGCCTGATTTAGTGACCATGCTGGGGTATGACTGTATGTTGCTTTTGCTTTCGGTTTTTGAGAACGCCACCTCGCCGGAAGGAATCAGGAACAATCTCTTAAGCGTCTCCGGCTTCAAAGGAGCCTCAGGAGAGATTCGATTCGATTCGGAGGGAGAGAACATCAGCGTTCCCATCTATAGGTTGGAAAGGGAGGGCGTGAAAAAAGTAAGATGAAAAAATGTTGAAAAATCAAAGAACTTAGATTATACTTATAACTGAGGTCAAATTCAGCATCCAAAAAGGGGAATAAATGACGCAGGATAAAGACAGAAGGGTCGCCCTGAAGATATTGATAGGCGACAAAGAAAGAGAGGTAACCTTCGACGAGCTGGTCCTCTCCAATAATTTAGCCCAGGAAGCCTTAGTCCGTCTTTTGGTAAAGAAAAAGGTGCTCAAGCCGGAGGAACTTGTTCAGGAGATGGAGCGGGTGAGAAAAGAAAGATACAGATCACCGGGGGATACGCCCCGGAAAGATGAAACTTAACTACTCTTCATGGAATGTTTGTGCAAATGAATGACAAGATAGACGATAAAACGGTGCTTGTGTGGTCATCACATCCGGTTAAGAGAAAGATTTTAGTCTCGATTCTGGTCGTCATCTTTTTGTTCGTAATCTGGCTGGTGGTGAACCTGACCACATCCAGTTTCCTTCTCACCGGGCTCTCCGTGCTGATCATGCTGGGTTCTCTCTCGTCCTTTTTTTTGCCAACAATCTATGAACTGGACCGGAAAAAGATAAAGATCAGATTCTTTCTTACCACGCGAGAAAGGGCATGGAACGCCTTTCGTTCGTTTTACGTGGACAAAAACGGGATTTTACTTTCACCCTTCGCCAAGCCTTCCCGGTTGGAGAACTTCAGGGGGATTTACGTGAGATTCAACCGGAACAAAGATCAGGTGGTGGAATTCGTAAAATCAAAGATACAGGGACGCAAAAGCATTCAGGATGACGTAAAGAGGTGATTTCTGGTGACCTTCCTCAGAGACATGTTTTCCATGGGCTCCAGACGAGGAGATGATGAAAAACTCACTCCGCATCAGGAGGAGATTCTTACCAAAATAGCCCGGAAGGTGGTTACCTGGAAGATGTCTGTCCCGGCCATACTTTTTTTAGAATCGGTCAAACCCTTAAACTATGTAGGCAGTCAGATGATGGCTTTCTTTGAGCCTTTCGTTCAGGCTATTTTCTCTTGGAAAGATTACGATGAGGTCAGGAACATGATGGAGGAGAGGGGGACGGTGGAGAAGCTCTTGCAGAGAATTGAACAGATCGACTCCGAGACGCAGGAAAAGGAGAAAGCCCTGAAAAAAGAAAGAAAATTGCAAAGAAAGAGACAGTGGAGGGAGAAAAACTTAAAGGAAAAGATAAGATATATCCTCATAGGCAGATGAAATTATCTGAGTGAGAAACGTAAACGGCTCTGCAAGTTGTGTCAGGAGATACTCCTGACATAACACATTCAGAGATTTCTCGGTAAAGGAGAGGGGAAATGAAGAAAGCTATCTTAGCAGTAAGCGTGTTCATCCTGATGGTGACACTTTTTTCAGTATGTAAAGAAGAAAAAAAGGAGGTTCCAGTTGCCAAAGAGGATGCGTCAATGGAAAATAAGTCTCTGGCAGGGAAAAAAGTGGTTATGATAATCGCCCCGGAGAACTTCCGGGACGAGGAGCTGGTTGAACCAAAAAGCGTCTTGACAGACCAGGGTGCAGAGGTTAAAGTCGCCAGCACATCTCTGGAGACCGCCAGGGGAATGCTGGGTGGTGAAACCAAGCCGGATATGCTGACCGGTGACATAAAACCCGAAGATTGGGATGCCATTGTACTTGTTGGAGGCACAGGAGCAAGTATATACTGGGAAGATGCCTCCATTCACTTGATGCTGAATGAGGCGGTAAAACAGAACAAGATCGTGGGTGCCATCTGTATTGCACCGGTGACGTTGGCCAATGCGGGAATCCTTTCCGGTAAAAAAGCCACCGTATCCGGTTCAGAAACGCAGAAACTTACTGATAAAGGAGCGCAGTGCACCGGCAAGGGAGTACAGAGAGACGGGAATATCATCACCGCCAGCGGTCCGACCGCGGCTGCTTCTTTCGGAAACGTCATTGCCAAGGCACTAGAGGAGCAAAAGAAAAACCCGTAGTACTTATTGTCACAGGATTTCTATCGAGTATCACCGTGTTCGATATAAAAGACCTCTGTGTACTAAACCTCCGGAACACTCAGAGGGCACTGGGATTGCATACCAGCGCGGAAAAAGATGACTAAGCGCGTAGCAGAGGTTTCATACCTCTGCTGCGAAGCCATGAAGGCTTCGCTACGCGGTTAGAAGAAATTATGAGAGTACAAAAATAAAGAGAAGGAGCAACATGAAAGACATTAAACCAGAAAACATCAACATAATCCTGGCTACTGATTGCGGTAGCACTACCACCAAGGCGATCCTGATTGAGAGGAAAGGGGATGAATATCGTTTGATCGTAAGGGGTGAAGCGCCCACCACGGTGGAGGCTCCCTTCGAGGACGTCACCATGGGAGTTTTAAATGCCGTGGGCGAGGTGGAGGAACTTACCGGGAGAAAGCTTCTGGACGAAAACGGCAAGATCATCTCGCCTGCCAAAGACAACGTGGGTACAGATCTCTATATCTCTACTTCTTCTGCGGGTGGCGGCCTACAGATGATGGTGGCGGGAGTGGTCAGAAGCATGACCGCCGAATCGGCCGAACGAGCAGCTCTGGGAGCCGGCGCCATCGTGATGGACGTCATCGCTTCCAACGACCGGCGGCAGCCCTACCAGCAGATCGAGAGA
>CAYOSZ010000045.1:0-9936 GCA_964406715.1 uncultured Ignavibacteria bacterium
AGTGCCGATATGCATATGGCGAAAGTTTTGAGTTGGAATTTCGCCTGAGATAAACCTGCCACCCTAGCTCAGTTGGTAGAGCAACGGACTGAAAATCCGTGTGTCCGCAGTTCGATTCTGCGGGGCGGCATAAATAGCAACAGATTTCCTCGGCAAAATTTAAAAAGACCAAGTGGATTAAGACAGGTGAACTAATGAGTTCACCTTTGTGTCATAGGAGAATCAATTTATTTAGATTAATCCAAACAGTTGAAAAGGAGAACCAGATGAATAAAAAGAGAGATATCTTCGATTGGGTGGGGATGATCCTGTTGGCAAGTTTCGTCCTGCTGTCGGCTTGTGGGGGCGTGGATAAAATGGAGGAAGCAGAAAAGCACTTCAAGTTAGGGGTTCAATATTTCGAAGAGCGGCAGCTGGAAGAAGCGCTTAAGGAACTTCGGCAAGCAATTGAGCTTAATCCCCAACATGCCGGTGGCCGTTATCACCTGGGAGGGCTTTATCACTTGGTGAAGGCGTACTCCCAAGCCATTAAAGAATATGAAGAGGTGATGCGCATTGATCCCGACTATCCCAGAATCCACACCGCTTTTGCCAACTTGTATTACGTAAGAGGGCTGATGGCCTGGGGAAGAGCGGTGAAAATGGATAAAATAACCTTTTGGTTTCCGGATACTACCAGAAAACTCCCCTTCGAGGATAGAGATGGATTAGTTGAGCTGATTCAGGAGTATCACAACAGAGTAGACGCTGACACCGCCGATGCCGAAACTTTCTCCAAACTGAGTCAGGCTTACTTCATTTTGGCGGCCGAAGAATACCAGAAGGCTGTTCAGGCAAGTGCTGTGGATACCACCGCCCAACTCTATCTGGGCTTGACCTATTCCGAACAAGGTTATCCCGACAAGGCCATGACTCAACATAAGATTTTGAAAAAGCTGGATCCCAATTCAGCGGAGCTTTTGCTCACCGTGCTCCAGCAGAAAGAAAAAGAGAAGACTCAGATAGAGGAATCCAAAAAAGGGGGAATCTGATCGGCATCATCTCGATTATGCTCGTAACTTGATGGGTTGACCATTCTTTAGTCATTTCCCGCCACCGTAGCTCAGTTGGTAGAGCAAGGGTTTCGTAAACCCTAGGTCAGCGGTTCGAGCCCGCTCGGTGGCTTTTTTCTTTATTACCAGCCATCCCTTCATAAGCTGACACTGATTTTAGAATCACAGGGGTTGGCTCTTCTCTTTGCATACTATGTTGAGTTTTTCCAATTCGTCCAAGGCTGGCTCGTAGATTTCAGGGCTTACCGGAATATGTACGCCCGTCTTCTTGATCTTGCCGTTGAGAATCAAGGTAGCTCCTATGGCGGCGGGTAAACCCACGGTCCGGGACATGGACGAGTCACCATGGGGTATACCGTAATCAACCAGGGTGGAGGTGATCTTCTCTTTCTTTCCTCCCGGATACTCGGCCCTGAAATTATGATGCAGGACGATCATGTCCCTTTCCCCCTCTTCATATTTGAGCTTCTCCAAGAGACGATCTGCAAAAACGTCTAAGGGGGAACTTTTCTCGGCTGGTATCGTATCATCGCCCAGAAGACCCAACCATTCAAATCTCCTTATCGGTTCCGAGTCTTCGTCTATCTTAAGGTAAGCGGTCAGTTCTTTCTTTAGATTATCCCCTTTGGTTTTCTGGATCAATTTCCACATGAGGTCGGCGTAGGAGAGCCCCTTGACGTTCTGCTCGGTCTCATCCAAAAGACCCAAATTCACCACCTTCTTCAGGGTCTCACACCAACCCGGATACCGCAAGGTCCCGCGATACATGGAGTCAGCGTTGGTAATTCCATACAACTCAACATAGGGAACCGAATCCCGATTGGGATAAGCTTCCAAGGGGGGAACACCCTCTATATCCATCGGCCAAAAGTGGGTGAAAAGATCCTCCGAGGCAATTTTCACTTCCTTTTTGTCCTTGAGATACCGGGCTGCGTTCTTGCCGGCGAGAACCACGCCTCGCGGACTCCAGGAGAACTTGTATCCCCAGGGATTGGTATTCGCCTCCGGAGCAGGCAGCCCTCCGCAGTAAGAGTAAAAACTGGCTATTTTGCCTCCCTTATTCTGCACCCCATGAATGATCCTCATGGCGGACATATGGTCGATTCCCGGGTCCAGACCAAGCTCGTTTAAGATGAGGATGCCGGCATCTTTGGCCTTCCGGTCCAGGTTCTGCATCGCCTGGCTGACGTAGGAGGTGGTTACCATGTGTTTCTTCAGCTCTATACAGAAGTTGGCCACGGTGACGTGATGGGCATAGGGCACCAGGCTGATCGTCAGATCGGCTTCCGATATCAGATTTCGTAATTCGTCGGTATCATTCACGTTTAAAGACTGGGCTTCCCCTCGGGGATGATCACCGACCAACTTTTCGGCCTTGCTCACCGTTCGACTGGCAACCTTCACATGAAAGTCCGGTTGAGCCAAGAGAAAATCTACCAGGGGCTTTGATACCAGACCGGCTCCTAAAACCAAAACTTTTTTCATCAGGCTTCTCCTTTGTGAAAGAATTCACTAACTTTTGTTATTAGCTTTATAACGTAAACCTTATGAGAAAGTTTGGGAAAAACATTGGTACTTTTTAGATGAACAACCCCACCGGGAATAAGGCTGAGATGGCTCCTCAGAGCGGGCAGGGCATAGGCCAGACACCCATTCATAGGAAACTCTCCAGGTAATGATAGTCCGGGGTAAGCTCCCCGTGATAGACGACTACCCCTTTTTTTATTGAGGCTGGGAGAGCACACCGATGGAAATCAACCGATAAGTCGGCTTTCACGATGTGGGGGATGAAAGGCATTAAAACCCGGCTGAAATCCAGGGAAGCCTCCCGGCTTATCTCACAGGGGAGATTGTCCACCGCTAAAATCACCACACCCTCTCCTTCGTATCCGTCTCTTATCTGTTCGGTTGTCGGATGGTAAACGTAACACGGATTATCCGGCTGGGTGGCTTTGACCGTGGCTTCGATTGAACCGTCGATATCGCAACTTATGTCGCCAATGATCTTCAAGCGAGGAGTTTTTTCCTTGGCATGCAGACTTCTTAAATATTTCTTTGTCACCAACCTGGGGTAACGTTCGTCCCAGTAAATGCAATTCACCAGGACGGTGAAATGGGGGAGGTATCTTTCGAATTGTGATCGATATTTTTGGGGATGGTCGTAATAATCATTTAGATCAAAATGGTCATGGGATGAAACAGGCTCCACCAGATGCTCCTCTTTGAATACCACCTTGTAAATGTGATTTCCGGGGAGTTTTGTTTGCTTTACCAAAGAGAATATCTCCTCCGGACTTATTTGTTCATAGGGCAAAAGGTCAACTATCTCCTGCGCTCCGGTCGAAACATGGCCATAGCCGGTAATCCCGAAGATCAGGGGAGCCAGCGACTTGGTTAGGCCCTCTTTTTTGATACGTTCTCCTGCCTGAAAAATACTCTCCTTTGCCTCTGTCAGGTTTTGATACTTGTAGGCATTATTGATGTCGCTGAAAGGATTGGGGATGCCTTCCCAGGTGAGCCTTTTTCCCAGCAGCCACAATGTATCTATCATCCCCGCCAGTCCGGCATGGCGCCCGAAGAAGATCAAACGCCTGCCCTTTTCGTCGACCACCTTCTCGTATTCAATTAAGTTACACTTCAACTGCATCATCTTCTTCAATATGGGCATGTTGTGTTTTTGCCCTTTAATCACGTGTGCGAAGAAAATATAGGTCTTCCCCGGCTGAAAGAAGTCAACGGGTATCTCCTTGACCGCAAAGACGATGGGGCACCCGGAGAAATCCTCTTGTATTTTTGCGCCAGCCCGGACGTACTCCCCATCAGGGAAGATGCGAATCGAGGAAGGCTGCAGGATGATTTCTATCTTATGGTTTTCTTTCAGCTCTTTCACGTGCTCAGGGATTAAAGGCACTCGCTTTTCCCATTTGTTTTTGTCTTCACGTCGAATCCCGATAACATAACTCATCCGGTCACCTTTAAAGCAATAGAGAGTCTGCTCTCTATGAAGATCGTCTCTGCCCCCAGAAATGGTGCACTATTCTAATAAAGAGAGGCTGATTTGTCAAGCAAATTCGCCTTCTGGGAGCATTTGCTGGAATCTCAGACAAAGGTCTTTATCGGGAGGTTTAAAACCAGAACCTAACCTATGGTTGTCAACTTCTTAACGTGAAAAATCTTTGGCAATGTTGGAAAAACAATCTTATGCAATACCCTCAATCCCAATAGTTTTGCGTTAAATAAGATCACGCCTTATAACCCCACCTAACCTCCCCTTATCAGGGGAGTCCGCCAGAGGCGGATCCGCCTACGACGGAGAACGCTCTATGTCCCCCTTGATAAGGGGTTCACCCTGAAGGAGACGACTAGGGGGTTAGGGTTTAGCAGTAAGCCTTACCTACACCTTCTAACCCCTCATAACCTACCTTATCAGAATGTTTACCCATACAGCTACGATTAACGCAACACTATTGCATCAATCCCCCTTTAATAAAGGGGGACAAAGGGGGATTTACCAAATAATATGAGGTGTCCGCACTTTTACACGATTAAGATATACTCATAACAATTAAGGAATTATCCTTTTATTTACCAGAAAGGACTCTTTGACATGTTAACTTATTTAGTTGAAGACCATAAGTCAGGTTCTGGATTAAGCATTTAAGCCAGGATAGCTTCCTTGAACCAAGCTACTTCGATTAAAATGTGATACGATCCACAATTTGATTGACACGCGCCCTGATGATGTGCTATATGTAGCATTGTCTGGAAACCTTTCTTCTGCCCCTTGGCAGGTTCAGGGTGTGGAACACAAGCTCAGGACTGGCAAGGTTTCCGCTACATTTTTCTTCATTTCAAAGACCAAGGAGGATGTCATGCTGAATTTGTCCCGGATGAAGATTCTTCTGAGGTTAAGGATGTTGATCCTCATCTTAATCTTTGTTCCTTCATCTCTTTTTGCACAAGATGAATTCCTTCCTACCATCGAGGATGCCTTAGCGCCTTTGGATTGGCTTTATGCCGGCCCCTTCTCCGTAGGTGCCCGGGAGGGAATCGTGGGTGTAATCGAGGATCTGGAGAATTTTCGTCCTCAGGAAGGACTACCACATACCAGTATCCTGTCACAAGGTGGAAAAGTAAGTTGGGAAAAGACTGCCCCCGATTCCCAGGGTTGGGTGAGTCTGGAGTACGAGAATGTCTGGTGGGATACCCTGATGGATTATTATGGAGTGGCAGGCATCTTAGATGCCGGATATGCTTACGCGGAATTTGAAAACAGCGGGAGAAGAAGGGCTCTGGTAATCGCCGAGAAGGTGGGTTCCTTCTTTCTGAATGGCAAGCGCTTTAGAGGCGATCCCTATGGCCACGGCTTCGTCAGGATTCCGGTCATCTTAAAGGATGGCACAAACCGGGTTCTGGTGCAGCTAAGCGGGTACGGGGATCATCGCTTCCTGTTCAAACTTATCCCTCCTCCCCATCCGGTTATGCTTATTACCAAGGATGCAACTTTGCCGGACATAATCGAAGGTCAAACAGGAAAACTACACGCCGGGATCGGAGTGCTTAATACCACTTCCCAAAGACTCAAAGACGTCAAACTCTCCGTCGGAGGGGGCCAATTCTTTAAAGAGAATGAAATCACCATTCCCTTTCTCTTTCCCTTTGGAGTCGAAAAAATACCTATTGCCATAGAGTTGGTTGAGCCTCCAAGTGGGGTGGACACTGTTTCCGTCAAGATCAAAGTCTTTTATGGGAACTTATCTTCAGAGGATTGTCTTACTTTGAGAATTAGGAAAAGAGGGGAATCATATAGAATGACATTCATCTCGAAGATCGATCGTTCCTGCCAGTACTGTGCCGTTCTGTCCCCTCAAGATTATGATCCGGAGAAGGAATATTCTCTTATCCTGACCATTCACGGGGCCGGGGTGGAAGCTTCGGGACTGGTCGATTGTCATTCCCAAAAAGATTGGGCTTTTGTGGTGGCTCCCACCAACCGGCGGAAATTTGGTTTCGACTGGCAGGATTGGGGAAGGCTGGATGCCCTGGAGGTTTTGGATCTGGTGAAAAGAACCTTTCCCATCGACACCAACAGGGTCTATCTTACCGGCCATTCCATGGGAGGCCACGGGACCTGGCACATCAGCCTGGCACATCCTGACCTCTTTGCCGCCGCCGCTCCTTTGGCCGGCTGGACGTGTTTTCAACTCTACATTCCCTGGTTTCTGCAGAAAAGCTATATGTTTGCCGAGCCGGGACAAATCGCCATCAGGGACATGAGCTTGAGAGAGGATTTCACAATAGATTTTGTGGAGAATGCCATCAATTTGCCAATCTTCATCTCCCAGGGAGGCAGCGACGATAACGTTCCTCCAACGCACTCCAGGATGTTCGCCTCTGCTCTTCAACAGCTGGGATACGAATATAATTACAAGGAGATTCCAGGCAAAAAGCAGTGGTACAATCTGGATGACCCGGACCAGACCGTCTGCGTGGATGATCCCGAGCTGATGGACTTTTTTAAAGATAGAAGAAGGAGCCTCTTTCCCCGACAGGTGATCTTCAAAACAACCGATATCGGACAGAGCTATAAAAGCTACTGGGTGGAGATAATCCGGCAGGAGAAACCATTCTTTGAGTCCCGCATCCAGGCGGAGGTGAAAGAGGGGGGAATCGAGGTGAAGACCAGAAACATCCGTGAGTTTGCTTTATCTTTGTCGCCGGATCTTTTACCTTATGGCAGGATAGCTTTGGTGGTGGACGGTGAAGAGATCGGATATACTTACAGAAAAAGCGAAAAGCTTCATTTATACAAAAGAGGAGGGAAATTCCGAACGGGCAGAGTTAAACCTGCTCAGTTGAGAAAGTCACCTGAATCTTACGGTCCCATAAAACAGGCATATTTTTCACCCTTTGTGCTGGTCTACGGCACCAAAGGAGACTCAGCCGCAACCGAGATAACACTTCATCAAGCCCGGCTGGAAGCAGCCCGATGGTGGAGAAGGGCAAACGGTTTTGTGGAGGTACTACCGGATACCGAGGTAACATCGGAGATAATGAAGGAGTATAACCTGATTCTCTTCGGGGGAGAAGAGGAGAATTTCGTTACTGCGAAGTTAAAAAAAGATTTGCCCATAAGAATCGATAATCGGAAGCTTTTCTTTGGAGAAAAGGAGATACCCGGTGATAATGTGGCAGCCGAATTCATCTACCCGAATCCGGCCAATCCGGACAGGTTCGTTTTCGTTCACCAGGGAGTGGATTCGTCCGGACTCAAGCTTTCCACCTTTTTCACCGCTCTGTATTCCGGGGCAGGGTTACCCGATTTTCTCATCTTTGATGAGAGAGTAAAATACAAAGGTTGGGGTGGCGTTCTTTGTGCTGGGTTTTTTGATTCTGACTGGCAGATCGATGAAAAGCTATTTTATCTGCAGGAGTGAAAAGCCAATAAAGACGTCCTGAAAAACAAAGTTATATCCTTATGTCGGGTTTTTAAGGAATACCGTAGCTTTGTCCTTCAGAGCTATCAAAAAAGAAGCCAGCATCTAACCTTAAAATCTGCTTTTAAGGTCGGGTGCTGGCCTGCCCTGCACCATCTGATGCAGGGCTTACCCCCCAAGATCATCCTATTGTTTCATCTTTTATGTTCTTTTTCCACGCTCTGCATGACCACGTTGACGATGTCCAGAAGGCGTTCACAGCTAAAGGGTTTTTTTATATATAAAACCCCTCCCACCTTGAAGCTTTTCCCTTCATCGCTTCGAGCATCCTTACCGGTCAGAAACACAACCGGGATGTTTTTGGTCTCTTCACACTTTTTTAACTCGCTACAGATCTCATAACCATCCAGGGAGGGCATCATGATATCCAGAAGGACCAGATCGGGCAGGTAGGTCTTGGCTTTCTCAATTCCGACTTCGCTGGAGTTTTCCGACTTGACCTCGTAACCGGCAGTTTCCAGAAAGGTCTCTATGATATCGGTGATCTCCGGTTCGTCATCGATTACCAGTATCTTGGCTCGCCCTTTAGATTTGGTTTCCCTGACCTTGGTGATCTGGGATGTACTGGTTGGATTCTCTCCATCAGGCTTTGAGTCTAACATAGGTTTCCTTTCCGATAAATATCTGTTCTCCGATCCTCAAACAGGTGATTACGAGGGGTTAGCTTTTTGTCCCTGGCTATGGCAGGATCGATTTCTGTGGTCCACACCCCCTCCTGGTGTTCATCTGCCTTTGCCAGCACGTTTCCTTTGGGATCGATCATCTGACTGTTTCCGGTGAAAGAGACTCTCTGGTTTCCTTTTTCCTCAGTTCCGGTTCGGTTGGCAGTGATGGCGAAG
Organism: uncultured Ignavibacteria bacterium; assembly: GCA_964406715.1. Lineage (GTDB taxonomy): Bacteria > Zixibacteria > MSB-5A5 > MSB-5A5 > SM1-73 > SM23-73-3. The sequence continues at coordinate 8,389 of CAYOSZ010000045.1, forward strand.
ACTCCATTTTCGACACATCTGGTGATCATGGCATTCTGGCAATAATGGGGAAGAACCAGATTACTGGGATGACACAAAATCTCCGCCTCCTTTAAAGCCAGAATCCTTGCCACCTCCGGAAAGACCCAGTCGAAGCAAATCATCATTCCCACCCTGGCACCGCCGATGTCGAATACTTCCGGTTCCTTATCTCCCGGGGAAAACCAGAGTTTCTCGAGATTAAACAGATGAAGTTTTCGATAGACTGAAAAATTCCCTTGGGGCGTTACCAGAACCGAAGAGTTGAAGAACTTCTCACCTTCCCTTTCTGCTATTCCATAAACCAGATTCACGTTCTCCACAGCCACCACATCCGCCATCTGCTCGAAGGTGGGACCTCTCGGAATAAATTCAGCTGACCTCTTGAGTTCCTCCCTGGTTTCAAACAGATAGCCTGTGTTGAAAAGCTCAGGAAGAACCAAGAGGTCAGCTTTTGCCCCCCTTATTGAGCTTATCGCTCGCTGAACGTTTTCATCCTTCCTCCCCCAGCGGGGATAAAATTGAAGAAATCCGATTATCACATTCGCTCCTTTCTATTTTTCGACTTTTTGTCTTCGGACTTTAGCTAAAGGAAGCAAAAAGTGGCAAAGAATCAATGATTTTTCCCAAAAACTATCCACGTTACCTTCGACGTACTCAGAGATAGAAAGTTTTGTGGATGAGATAACCCGTCCGAACCGTCCGCTGAAATGTATCCGGGGATCAACCAACTTATTAGAGTTTTTGCGAAATCTGGAAGAAGCATTTGAGGAAGCACCAAGTGGAGAATCCTATGGCAATGTAGCGGAAAACCTCAGGTTTCCACCAGGGAAAAGAGAAGTAACTGGATTCACCACATTCCATTGAACCATCCGTTTAATAGATTTGCTTAGCTCACTACAAGTCCGTTTAATCCGTTGGCATGAACCGTCTGGTTCATGCCGTTGACCTGTTCGGCAGGGCTGGGAGCCCTGCCTACGAACTACCTTCCGTTGCATCCGTTCAATCCGCCGACCATTCATGAACTGAAGCTGACAAGTAAGATTAAGAGGGGATAAACCAGCCTGAATAAAAGTCTTGACAAAGATATTCGTCAAGGTTATTGTGGATTTACTTAAATCTGACTCAAAACAATTCATCGAGTTTTAAAGGATGATGGGCGGTTATCATATGAGTTACTTGTTGTCCTTTATTAATAATGCAGGTCACCAATTAAGGGGAGAGTGAGCGATGAAGCACAATGTATTACCAGCAATGGCATTGTTCCTGGTTTTAGCAGCCATAGTTACCATGAATGGCTGCAGCGTCATTGGCTTGACCGCAGGCGCAATAAGCGATGCTTCCAAGCCAGACACCATTACGGTTCCGGGCTGGGAAATGGAGTTAATCGAAGCTGGAAGACCGATTAATGTTATTCTGAAAGACCGAAACTGGATAAGAGGTGCCTTTGCAGGAGTAGTACGCGTTCCAGAGGAGGAATATGCCAAAAGGTATGACGCTTTTCGCAAGGAAAAGATGGGAGAGCTTCTC
>CAYOSZ010000046.1:0-9880 GCA_964406715.1 uncultured Ignavibacteria bacterium
TGGCATAAAGCTTTTCATTATTGCCAACTAAATCATAGAGATTCGCACCTGATTCCAAAGGTTTATCATTTCCTTTGTGGGAAAGCTGATAACCCTGAAGTCCTGCTTCATTCAGAACCTCTGTTACGGTCACACCAGGAGCTATCTCCAAATCCCGTATTTCTCCACTGCCTGCCACGACTATAGAGATATTTTTTCTCTGCATCACCCTTCACCTCCTTTCGTTTCATCTCTTTTTGTTCCTATATTCCCCTCCGTGATTTTATTCCGCGTTATTTTGTTATTTCTATTTTTCCTGGTTGGAAGAAGATCTCTTATAAGGCAGAACTTTGTTTTGTCAAACAAAGACTTAGCTAATTCTTCTCGAGTTTTTATTTCTATGACCTCAAGCACTTTATCTGATTCGCATAACACCCAGACCTCGTCACAGCCTAATTCATAGTCTTTTTCGATTTGTAAGCAATGCTTCGGGGTCAGTTGAATTTCCATGGCTATGGTTTTACCGGCGTCAATCACCAAAACATCCACATTCTTGCCGATGAAAGCCTCAATAACCGTTACCATACCCTGATTTCTGAAATAATCCGCTAGGAGTCTCTGATATTCCCGGTGTTTTAGGCTTCCCTTACCTTCTTCTCTATCCATTGAAGTAACCTCTCTCCCTTCTCCGTTACTTTTAGCGTCTTTGAAGGCCTTTTCCTCTTTCCGGTATGAACTGTTTCCTCTTGTATTAAGCCATTTGCCAAGACCTGTCTTTTCAGTTTGTCTCCTCTCCGGCCTGATAAGTTCAAAGAAGAGTAAATCTGGGAGACATTTAACTCTCCCTGGTCTCTGACCTTGGACAAGAAATCCCGGATCTCTCTTAAGAATCCACTGAGAGTCTTGCGTTGAACAGGGTGAAGATCTCCCTGGCCCAATTGAATCCTTGGTTTCACGATTATTCTGCTTGAAAGACAAGTCAGATTGGCCAGTCTGGGCTGAATTAATCCTTTCAGCTCATCATCACAAATATGCCTGGATACGGGTGACTTAGGAATCCGGACCATAAAGGGTGCATGACCGGATATCGACATAATCGCATTAGGTATCTTCAAATAGTGGATCTGTTTGATCTGCTCGTCATTGCAGCCCAAAGAATATCCCGTTGATCTAATCTCCTTGGGTGAGCCGAGATTAAAGCAAATCTGACAGGATAAATTATTCAGAACGAAATCCGCCAATTCGTTTTTGTTCTGATCGGTGATTATTGCGCCAAAGCCGGAAGACCTTGCCTGGGTTATTAATTGCTTAATGTAGTCAACCGAAGTGCTGCTCTTATGCAAACCTTCAGAGAAAAGCATCTTGGCCTCCTCAAAGATCCCCACTATTTTTAACCTGTTCCTCTCCTTACCCGAGAAACACTTTTGATATAAGTGCTTCAGCCTTAATTTTGTGAGCCAGGACTGAATATTGAAGTTTAAATTAGACATCTCATATGAAACAAGACTGAAGTTCGATAAGGCTTCCTCCGTATACCCGGAGTTGCAATCAAGCATTTCACCTATGCTGGTAAGCAGGGAGTTGATTATCTCAAGACAGGTGTAGATTTTCCCCCTCTTTGAAGCTGACGTACTTTTTTGGCCTGCTTCTTCAATCAGAAACTCCTTCAGGTTATGCATGCTGGGATAAACCCCGCCCTTATCATAAACATCATATCTTTTGTAAAGCTCATCCGCATAATTAAGCCACATGAATTTTGTCTCTGGCTTAAGCTTAAAATCCTGCTGCAAAGTGTCAGCTAAAAACTGAAGCCATTCCTTTGGGTCACCCACCGGCTCCAGCGGATTAAACCTGTCGCATTTAGGATTTAAAACCAGCATATGTTGAATATGTCCCAGTAAGTCACGATATTCATCTTTGTAATCATATGTTCTGACTGGTATGCCTGCCCGAACCAGCTGAAGGATCAATAGCTGGCATAGATTTGTCTTTCCGCTTCCGGCTCTTCCCCAGATTCCGAGATTTTCGTTTATATGCCGGAAACTTAAGGCAGCTGGTGCATTGCTGCCAACCACGTAACCAATAAGTATATTGCCTTTTAAAAGTCCCGGATCTGGAGGCATGAAGGGATTACCACTAAGCAGCTGGATGGCTCGTCTTCTTTCCAGCCTCAGCAGTACATTGTTTACCGCATTCTTAACCATGACCGGATTGTAAGAGAAAGCACTTATTGTATTGATGGCGTTGCGCACATAGCTTTTGTTTTCCTCTCCAACTTCTCTGGCCCTGGAAAGCAGGAATACATAGCTTCTTAGTGCAAAATCCCTCGGGTCTTTTAATTCGAATAACTCTTCAGGCTCCATTTCTCCTTACTCTCCGGTTAATTTGTTTATCATTCAGTTCCCAGGTATCTTGGCCCTCTACCACTTTTCTATAGTGTTCCGCACAATACGGGACATTCACCCCTCTTTCATCTGTAAAGAAGCAGGTATGAACTATGCACAAAGCCCTTTTGCAATAATTGCACAAGAAGGCGTGTTCTTTGCAGTCGTACTCACTACATATGGAGCACCTTACTCCTATCTCCTCCTCCTTTATCACTTTTCCGCAGGCTGCTACGATTAAAGGCTTATCTATCTGCCTCTCCAAACCCTGCTCAGTCTCTTTTGTAGATATGCTTCTACTTATAAAGCCCCGGTCACTAACTCTCAATGGTTTTTTCCAGGTAACCTCTTTGCTTATTACTTTAAGTATCGCTTCAACTATCTCATTCGCATTGTCCAGATTGGAATTCTCCATTATGTTATAGATAGCTTGGGGGTCATAGCCGGATTCCTTTATCTGGTTTTCAAGAGATACAACTTCGTTCCGGTCTTCGGCTGAGTGGTGACCGCTATCTTCTGAGTCCTGCTCAACCCGTTTTTGTATGTATCTTTTGATCAAATCAACCAGTTCATTCATTTCTTCACCAAGCGGTTATTAACTGTATCAAGAAAAGCCCCCACACAATCCATAGAATTATTTTCCGAAGTCTTAATTGATTGCCCAACCTAGGGGTTAACCAGATAGGAAGCCAGGTTGGAAGAAAAATCATACAGATGAAAGCAAGGGTAACCATGAAGGCTAAAAAACCTCTTCCCCCTCCTCTAAACTTGCCTACCGGTATATACAAAGTGATAAACAGAGCTATAAAAGCAACGCAAGTCTGTGAAAAAACACTTCGCCAGGGAAGATACGCCCAAGCCCAATAAAGGAGCCCAGAACTTAGAATGAGTAGAAACCCCATCCTTAAAATAAAGCACGAAAGATTATTGGGCATGCCATTCATCAAATTGATCCAGAAATCTCTTAGGTGAATCAATACATCCATGTTTCTTCCTTTCTTGGCATTCTGTTCTGCTGATCCGTAAACCCACCAAAACATCATGCTTTCATTGGGAGTAGAGATTTTTGGGTCATTTTATAACCCCACGAGAAAAGTTTTTAGCTTTTTATTGATCTTTTTCAGCAGGGAATTCACCCGTGGTTGAGAAATATGTAACCTCCGGGCAATCTCATCTTGTGTGTACTTATCTTTGAAAAGCAGGAAAATACGTTTTTCTTTATTGGTCAAAACTTTATCTTCTGCTTCCTGTAGGGTAAGCCCTGCTATCAGTTTTTCTTCTATATCTGAACTTAAATCCATTATGGTATGAAGTACATCTTTCTGGAATTGATTGAGCTTTTGCTGAGCTTCCTCTATATATGCAAAGTCAACCGTGTAGGTTTTAGGTTTGAGCGAAGCAGTTTTGTTTCTTCCGGTAATTTCCTTCTTCACAGCCTGGCACATGTTTTTACAATCATCCCTCTTAGGGCATAGTAAGCACAGAGCCAATTCAAGACCTCAACCAGGACCAGAAAGCTTGTCACCTGCTTCTGGTCCTCAGTAGTAGCCTATAGCCCTATAAATCACGGCTCTATGCCCAATGGGTTAATCAATTAAACTATCTTCACCGCATAATTCTCAAAACTCCCCGCCTGACGCCGACACCCTGTTATCTATTTGGTGTTTTGTGCACTTACAATCCAATTCCAATACTATCGTGCCATTTTTAACATTGCTATTTTGAATATTCCCCAAGCTATAAAACGTCTTACATCTCCTGCAGTAAATGCAGACAATCCCATCTGCATGACGTTCTCCCAAGAAATGCCCATGCATGTCTTTTATTCTTATGCACTTATGTATTTCTTTATCTTTGCTACTCTTAGGTACCTTCATGGCTGAGGCTCCTTAAAATAAAAAAGGGCTATCCCAGCAGGTTTTGGACTTCCTGCTGAAGATAGCCCTTGTTAGCCTCGAAGACTAAGCGAGCGCAATAGCTAAGCTATTGCTGGGAGTGCATGCTCCCGTTATCTTTTTTTTATCAATCGACTATCTACAATAAAAAACGACTTGTTGATCAAAGCATCGTTTTTTGTTATTCCCATATAAGCATTACATTGTCTGCATTGGTATAACTCAATATCTGCCCCCTCTCGCGAAATTTTCTCAATTCTTTTGCTCTTGCAACTATAACATCTCTCAGCAGACTTGACATATCTGGTTCTCTTGCCTTCTTCTGCAAGAAACTCATTGTTACATTTTGAGCACCTGTATTTGACAAGCAAGTAATCCATCAGAACTTCAGGTGTTACCGGCACAGCTTCCAAAAAAACCCAGTTCTTGCTGCTAGTATTACATTCAGGGCATCGCCTTTTTCGACCTTTCTCAAGCCTTTTCATAATCCCCTTAACAAAAAAAGCTACTGCCTTCTTGGCGGTAGCTCTTAAATCCTTTCGGATTATAAGCACAGCGTTTGCTGTTGCGAGTGCATGCTCGCTTTTACCTATTTCAATAATAATATATCACAGAATCCGGCTCTGTCAAGGATTTTTTTATTCCATTCTCAAAAGAACACATGTATTCGAATGATGTTAGATTCCACCAAATTTGCTATCCCTCTTACTATCAATAGATTAACTGAAGCCTCTAAAAAGGTGCCTCTCCTGTCCAGAAAAAAACTCCAATAAGCTTGGGATTTAGAAATACTCGTTCAGAGCTTTCTTTCTATAGACAGATCCGCTTGTTAAGTCGGTCAACTGCATTAATCTAAACTAAAAAACTGAAAGCTTATGACAGAAGTTTTTTCGGTCATAGCGTCTATTGGATGCCAGTGTGGAACTTCTCCAATCTTTCCTCACCCTATATCTTTTCACCTCCCTTCCTGTTATCCCAGTGCAAGTTTTTTAAATTCGGAGTTACCACTGTAAAGTAGAATGGAATATACAAACAGCAACTATATAAGCATCGTGCCCGGTTACTTGCAAAATCAAGCAACAAACCCCAGACATTTCTATCATTCTGAGTTTGAAGATGGTCTGGAAAAGATCGTGCTCAAGGAGGAACCTGAAACAGAACCAGGCATACTGGGAAAAGTGTTCTCCGACAGAAAGAAAAATCTGAAAGCAACGGTTAAAGCGTTGTTTGGTGAGATTGCTCTTCGGGAAAGACTAAACTCTTTCCTTTTGTACAGAATCGATGCTGAAATATGCCGGCAGCATTCATACCTCGATCAACTCCAGGTGAGGGCCGGGCACAATTACTCGCTGGAACTGTTTAAGGATCTAAGCCGCACCAGGATTCAGCTTGAAAACAATGCGCTTGACTTAGAAAAGGAAAAAAGAAAGGAATATCTGGAATGCTGGCGCGATCTATCGTTTTTGAAGAAATATCTTCTATCCGCTCTAAAAGATTATTGGGACCTAAGTAAGCGGAGTGAATCACTTTTGTATGATTCAGATGAACCGGGAGAAGATGAAAACAGCCGAGGATATTGAGAAGGTATGCCGGAAGTTAAAGCCCATCATAGGCCGGAAAGCTGAGAAGCTGTGGTATATGTATCTGGCAGAGGATGAGAAAGGCAGAAAGGACCTGGCCTTAGATATAGAAATCATAGCAGAAAAATTGCTGAAGAAAGGTACGTTGCAGAGACAGGCCATACTGCTTGAGCCACCATCCATAAATGATTCCTCCGGCCTGTTTCTTGTAGGTGATGTCATGTACAATGACAAGCCACTACGTCAGCTATTCCTGCGACCAAAAGACCTGATCAAACAGGTAGGCATATTTGCAGTCACCGGTGAAGGAAAAACTAATCTGGCATTTCTGCTGGCACTCCAGCTTTTGAAATCTAAAGTACCCTTTCTGGTCATTGACTGGAAAAGAAGCTGGCGCAATCTCTTGAGCCTGCAGGATCAATTTCCTGAACTGAAAGATGTGCAGGTTTACACCGTGGGCCGGGATATTGCACCTTTCTTATGGAATCCCTTTCGCCCTCCTCCTCAGGCAAGCAGGGAACTATGGATAAGCACTATTGCAGAGGTTTTAGAAAAATCACATATATCCGGACCTGGTGTGGCTTATTACTTCAGCCGGATATATTCAAAATTCTATGGCAAATTCAGGGATGAAAACTTCTACCCCAACTTTATCGATGGTTTAACGGAGCTGGAAGGCTTGAGGGCCTATGAGCGGGAGTTAAAATGGAAACAGACCGCCTTAAGGATATTCCATAGCTTTACCCTTGGTCCGGCTTTAAAAGTATTCAACCAAAGAAATCCTATAAAACTTGAGGACCTGCTGGGTAAGCCGGTAATTCTGGAACTGGATTTAGAGATGCCCAGACCGCTCAGGATATTTTTCACAGAAATCATCTTAAGATGGATTCATCTATACAGGCTGAGTCAAGGGGAGACCGACCAGCTCAGGCATGTTTTGTTTTTAGAGGAAGTACATAATCTCTTTCCCAAAACCAAAATGGAAAAAGAAACTTCCAACAGCCTGGAGAATATCTATCGAGAGATAAGGGCTTTCGGCCAGGGGCTCATCTCGATAACCCAGCATCCCTCCCTGCTTCCTATTTATTTGCTGGGCAACTGCCATACCCAGATCTATCTGGGCTTGCAGCACGAGGATGATATTAAGACCGCGAGAAAGGCCTTATTTTTGGACTGGCGGGAAGAGCCCTATACCAACCTGCTGAAAGTGGGTGAATGTATCATCAAAAGCAAGAACAGATTCGATCCCTGTTTGGTCAGAATTCCTTTTGTACCCATAAAGAAAGGCGGAATAATAGATGAGGATTTGAGCAAAAGGAATTTACCGTTTTTACCGCCGGAAAAGGCAGAAATTAAGCAAAAAGACCGTTTTTACCCCGGGGATAAATATGGGATGAGTCAAGGAAGTAAAAACGGCACAGACCAAGAGAACCCGCTTCTTCGTAAATTGCTTATCGATATCCATAAGTTCCCATTCTCCAGCATAATCCAGAGATATAAACGGCTCCAAACCAATCCAAAATACGGGAACTATTTCAAAAATCTGCTCGTCTCCAAGGACCTGGCCAGGCCCAAAAACATTGTGATAAAGAAGTCAAATTGGATCATCCTTTTTGAATTAACCCCCAAGGGTAAAGCGGTCTTGAGAGACCTGGGGTATGACCTGAAAGACGAGAGGGAAGGCATAGAGCACAAATTCTGGAAGCACAAAATAGCAGAATACTACCAGAACAACGGTTACGGAGTTCTAATACAGGAGAAAGTAAACGGCGAGCCGGACCTAATCGTGATGAATAAAAATAAGAAAGCCGCGATAGAGATAGAGACCGGCAACTCCGACGCTGTACACAATATCTATAAAGCTCTGAAAGCCGGCTTTGATCCAGTCATCTCCGTTGCCACCAACAGATGGGCTGAGGATAAAATCAGAGCAGCATTGGCAAGAAATAACTTAGACCAAGACAAAAGAGTGAAATTAATCCCCTCATCCGGGTTTGATACCAATTAATCACTTCTCCCCCCATTCTTTTTCTCCCCTCATATTTCAGTACAAAGTATTTAAAAAACACATTCTTAACATAGAAGTAAATTTAATTCAAAATTGTCATATTGCAGGACTCCTTTTTGAGAAAGGAGCTTGCCATGAATATGTTTATTGGCTCCGGAAAGATATCGAGAGTCAATCTGATAGATGGCGAGAGAAGAATCTTAAAATTCACTCTGGCCATAACCGAGAATAACTCGAAGGAAGGAAAGAAAAGAACAGATTATGTGCCTTGCATGATCTACAATCCTGTAGACGAAGTTCTGGAAATGCTTACGCCAGAGCAGGAAGTGGAACTGCAGGGTCGAGTAAAGACCTTTTCATTTGAGTTCTCCGGAGAAACAACCTACAAAACAGAAGTTGTGGTTAACCACAGAAGTCTGAAGGTGTTAGGTTGAAACTCCGCTGTTTAAACATGGAGTCCTGCTAATAGCAAGAGGGAGTGGCTCTCGCTTTTCTGTTTGGGGAGACAGGTTCAGGCGAGATACAGCTGCTCCCTCTTTTTCTATCTACCAAAGGAGGTGATGATATGGAGTTCTGATCTAAATGCGGTTTCCAGTTAGTCCCCCAGAAAGCTGCACGATCTGCCAGACTTGCGGCTGACTAGCCTACACTGGTTCGGGATATATGCTTTAAACCAGAAAAGAAAGGAAATCACTGTGAACCAAAATGATATTCCGGAAATTATTTCCATTTACACCCAGGACCAGGCCATTGAAGACGGCGTGCTTGCGTTAGTTGGCTACCTGGGCAAGCAGCGGATTGTCTTTACCAGCAACCTCCTTTATGACGGCTATGAAGACAGCGAAAAAAGAATAGCTCTGATAAAGAAAGGTTTGGAGCTGCTTAAAAAAGATGATCCCGAGGATTCTCCCCACATGCGGCTTAGGGTCATAGAAAAAGACAAAATCTGGGTTATCTGGAACGCAGAAGGCTTCACCTTTATGAAGCCGGAAGATTATTGAGAGAACAAAATCCTTCCTTCTAGAAGATTTTCTTCCGCACAAGAAAGAAAAAAACAGAATAACGCGGAATAAAATCATGGAAGGAAATAGCGGAATAAAGAAGAAGAGAAAGAAAGGAGGTGAAGAACGAACACCAGTAGATAGTCTGGTGTGCGGTCAGTAAAAACGAACCCAGAAAGGAGGTGAAGGAGATGAACTTGAATGAATTAAGAAATGGCAAGACCACCATCGCGGTGGCGGGTGAAGAGATCGAAGTCGATACCTCTGCTCCGGTTAAGGAAACCCTGAAAAAGATATTGCAGGAGAATGGGATTGATTCCTTCACAATTCTGGTTGACGGCAGAGAGATCGCCTCAACCGATGACCTACCTGCAACCTTTGCTGAGCACGAAGTTGAAGTCAAAAGGTATGTCAAGGCAGGTTGCTAAGGGTTTTATCTTGTCTGGGGAGAGATGCAGGTCTCTCCCCTTTCATTTTCTTAAGGAAAGGAGTCCCAATGATAGACCAGCGGCTGATAAAACAGGCACAAAAGAAGTCCGAAGCCATAGAGACCATAGACTCATCCTGGCGCAGCTATTTAAGGAATATACAAGAGAACATATTCACCATTCCATTCGCCGGCAGCTACACCGCCCTGGTGGAAGACAGATCTATACTGGTTGAAGGCTATAACGGATCGCTTCTCATCGATAAGTTGTATTGCCGCCATAAAACTTACTGGTTGAAACCACCGGTAAGCTGTCACCCTTTTAGAATATATGGAGCCTATGACAGCAAGGGCAGGTTCGAATACTTTGTGTCCCGGCCGGAAATAGGATTCCATTATCTGGGGATGAATAGTTTCAGGCACAGCATCTGTACCGGTGATATTCAATACCCCAATCCAGACTCCTTGGAGTCGCTGAAGGAAGCTGCATCAAAAATCATAGACTCCTTCCGCCTGATCAATATGGAGTCGTTAGGAACGGTGCTTTTGCCTGAGACCTATGTCCAGTTGAGAGATATATTCTCCAACAAGGATGAAGACTCAAAA
>CAYOSZ010000047.1:0-1456 GCA_964406715.1 uncultured Ignavibacteria bacterium
TCTTGTTTGCGCTGAAGATGTTGATTTGGGACAATGATAACATCAAGAAAGAAATCGGCAAAATCTGGGCACCGGTCTCAGGGTTTGCCGGTGGTTGTACCGGGGCTATGTTTGGCCTGGATGGCCCGCCTATAGTGCTCTATCTTACTCATCAACTGAAGAACAAGCAAACCTTCCGAGCCACGCTTTATGGCATTTTCTTCGTTAACGCCTGCTATAGATTGATTCTGTACTCGGTCAATAAACTGATCACCGTGGAGGTCATTCGATTCGCTCTATACCTAACTCCCTTTTTGCTGGTCGGGGTCTTTCTCGGATCGAAACTGCAGGTGAAGATAAATGAAGTCTTCTTTAAAAAGATAATTGCCTTGATTCTTGTGATAACCGGGATGTTCCTAGTTGTGTGAAGAAAGCCTTCAGGGTGGTGCGGGGACTTTCTCGACCATCAAGCTTTAATATTCAGGTATGAAACGGTGAGCAGATAAGGGGAGGTTTATCACCAGTTCGTCTGAGACGGAAAGTGGCGGGATTTTATCCGCGCCACAATTGTGGTGATTTTGTCAAGCCACGAAAGGTCGAGGGTATGGGCTCGCCCTGAATCCCACCTTTGGCGGGTATGAAGGGTATCCTCGACCAAGAAATGAGTTCGAGAGCAAGGGAACCCTCGAAACTACCAACGATATATTTTAGAATCTTGGCTTATCTAAATTATATCTTTGTGACGTTTTTTGCCTGAGGTCCTTTTTGACCTTCTCCGACCTCGAAGCTGACCTTGTCGCCCTCGCGAAGGACTTTGTATCCTTCACCCTGGATCTCGGAGAAATGCAAGAACAAGTCCTGTCCCCCATCATCCGGAGTAATGAATCCATACCCCTTGGATTCGTTGAACCACTTCACTGTTCCCTCCATCAATAAATCACCTCCATTCCTTTACAAATAGAAAACCACGAAAGTCTCAAAGAAAACGACCTTCGTGGCAGAATCATCTAAAATTAACAAAAAGCAATTTTACCCTTCCTGTACATGCTTCAATTTATATACGCATAATATTTCAGTTTGTCAAGATGTTTAGATAAGATATCCTGGAAAAAGACCGAAATGTCTGATCTCGCCAGGCGGAGTTTACGTCTTGGTGGAACCGGAGAACCAGCGGGAGTGAATAAACCTTTATGTGGTTCGCCTGAATCCGAATACTCCTATCGAACATTTTGACTTCATTTGCATTCTGCAAAGAAGGGGGCGATTCACTTTGAAATAAATGTTCAAAAACAGAACAGATGGAAGTTGCGATGCCCTAACCATATAAGGGGCAGATTATTAAACAAGGGCAAAACAAGGACAAAACACCGGTACGTCTTTTGCTATATTCAGGTTGGGTGAAGACCATCCGGAAAAAAGTGCACTCAGCAGAAAGGAGTGAAGATATATGTTGAACATCTTTCACAGAGATTCAAAG
>CAYOSZ010000047.1:1466-9863 GCA_964406715.1 uncultured Ignavibacteria bacterium
CTTGATCGAGTTGATGATAGTGGTGGTCATCATTGGGATTCTGGCGGCTTTGGCGATTCCGCGGTTCATGAGAGTCACCACCAAAGCCAAACAGTCCGAAGCCAAGCAAATTCTTAAGCAGATTTACACCATGCAGAGGTCTTACCGGCAGCTGTACGACACGTATGCCTGCAACGGTCAGACCATGTGCTCGGCCTGACCGAACAGTTTTCACGTGCTCGGTGTCGAGTACATGTCAGCCGCCAGATACACCTATCGCATAACCGCTGATGCGACAACGTTCACTGCCACCGCCACCAGCGGCACCCTGGACGATGACGCCACACAGGACATTTGGCAGATCGATCAAGACGGCGGCCTTGTCTGTACATCCGATGACGCGGCCAGCTAAGTTTAGCTGGTAAATGAAAAGCCCAAAATGGGGATTTGAAAAAATCCCCATTTTTTTAAGAAAGATTTTGTATGGCTTGTAGATAATGGTTGTAGCACATATTATACAGCGTTCCTTTATGTAATGGAAAGGACATCCGTGCCCGGAAAATTTTACTTTAGCCTTAAATCAGTAACAGGCATAACCAACAGGGGAAGGCTTTCAAACTATCGGGTATCATGATGTAAAATATCCCAAAGCAGGAAACTTAAAATATTTTGGAAAAACCTTGACTTTTATAGAATAATAGCGTAGAAAATAATAGCGTAGAAATAATTAAGGTCAAGGTTGACAACCCAGTGGTATCAGCTTGGTATGAAAAAAAGAGATAAGGAAGAAAAAATTGGGATTGTTAGACAAGTTGTTTCATCGACGTCCTCCTGAATCCGCCAGGAATCTAAGTCGTAATGCACCATGCTGGTGCGGAAGCGGCAAGAAGTACAAGAAGTGCCATTACGAATCGGATCAGAAGTATTTCTCCAGCGTCGTTGCCAAAACCTGTAAGACTTCCACATGAAGAAAATAGAGGAGGTGAGTTTCACCTCGTGCTAAGCTGTCAGGATGAAGTATTGTTGGATCTCTTGTGTTGATACTATTGTCACCACGTATCAGATCGACGAAAATTCTTTAGTTTTCCCCACTATTTTTTCAACCCATCCCCAGGTAAAAAGACCGTCATATTCCAGTTTAGAAAATCCTTCAACTAATATATCAAACGTTTTAGTTTTTTCTCTTGACAATTAAAGAAACTTGATATATGATAGGCGGGAATAGAATCTGTCGGATATTTATATTATCTTGAATCGTATATTTATGTTATCTTGACTCGGATTATTAATGTTGCTTCAACAGATTTGCCAAGCAAACAATATTACCAGGAAAAGATTAAACGTAATGGTAACCTTTTGATGCCAACAAAGGAGATCTATGCTTAAGTTTATTAAACATTTCTCTTGTTGTGGAACAAGCACACTTATTTTGTCGTGTGCGTTCATGTTTGTTTTCTTCTTCTCCGTTTTTGTATCTGGAGAAACTCCCCCTGATGCAGTTGAAGTTGGGGATGAGGCTTGTTTAATGTGTCATGATGAGTTGGGCCAGGATTTCGAGAGCAACATCCACTATAGATTGGCTGTAGGGGATGACCATACCTGTGAGGCATGTCATGGTCCTGGTTCGAAACACGCTGAGGACGGAGATGCGGCCTCAATCTACAACCCCCAGAGTGATTACATTTCGACAGGAAAGAATATGTGTATCAGTTGCCACGGCGGCATTGAGTACAATTCCTGGCAAGGACTGGCTCACTTTGAGGTTTCCGAGGGATGCAGCGATTGTCACACCATCCATGGTGAGGAGAAACACCTGCTGACAAAACAGGAGCCGGGATTGTGCTTCGACTGCCATGCCCGTCAGAAATCGCAGGCGCGTATGCCTTCACATCACCCGGTTTTGGAGGGTTTGATTGGATGTTCGGACTGCCATGCCATCCACTCCGAGGAAGTCAAGTACACCGTGGGAGAAGGAAACAGGGAACTATGCCTGTCCTGTCATGCTTCTTTGCAGGGTCCGTTCATATTCGAACACGAGCCAGTTAACGAGGATTGCAGCATCTGCCATGACCCGCATGGGACTATTGCAGACAAGCTTTTGGTTCAGAATGAACCTTTCCTTTGTCTATCCTGTCATTCCATGCATTTTCATGTTACCCTGGTAGGATACGAGGGAGAATTTTCTGCTCCTCAACATCCTGAGCGCGGAGGGATTTCCACCAAGGACGGGATGAAAAAGGCTATGCTGACCAAATGCACCCAGTGCCACTCTGAGATTCATGGCAGCGATCTGCCCTCCCAGTCCATTTCAGGAGCCGGGAAAGCCTTAACCAGATAAAAGAAGGAGATGCACATGAAAACACCTTCCCTAAAGTGTTTTTTCCTTTTAGCGGCGATTACCATTGTAACTCTTTCCTCGTCTGTGGCTCTTTCCCAAGATGAGCCCACTTATTCTGAGTGGAGTCTATGGTTGGGTGGTCACTACACCGGTCTGGAGGACTACTACAAGAAGGTGGCCGAGTTCGACCGGGGTAAAGAGGGCGCAATGCCCGAGGCTTCCTTAAGCTACTTTGGTTACAAGGGCGATCGCAGCTTGAATCTTTTCGCCCACTATTATGATCCTAAGAAAATGTGGTTGGATTTAAGTGGAAAAGCAAAAGACGTCTTTTCTGGAAAAGTCTCCTACCATTCCTTTTTCCGGCAAAGGCAAACTGATCTTTTGGAAAACCTGATGGCACGAGAGGCTGTGGATCAGCAGAACAAACCGGGGGGAAAGATGTTCACCTATGAGCACGAAACGCCGCCGTCGGAAACCGACTACGGCTACACCCGGCATGAGTTGAAGACTGATTTTCAAGTCAAAGTTCCTGGCTCGGCTGAGCTGGTGTTAAGAGCCTTTCACCGCTCCATTCTGGAGGATGGAGAGGATCAGAAAGTGGTATCCATGCACTGTTCTTCGTGCCACATGGTCTCCAAGTCGGTGGAGGTCGATCGACGTACCCACACCGTATCTGCAGGAGCCGAGGCTAATGCTGGACCGGTCTTTGTCTCCTACTTGGGGAGTTACCGTATCTTTAAGTCAGAGGCGCCGCAGCCTGAGGCATATTATGACTCGGCACAGCATCCGGTTTCCGGCGAACCCAAGGTCTTCCCTGGCATGGTCTTCTTTCACGATTCGGTGGTGGCTTTTGGTCAGATATCGGACAACGAAAAAATGGCTCATACCCTCAAGGCGAAAACCCAGGTGGGTAAAGGTGAGATTTTGGGCAGTTTCACCCATACCCAGGCAAAGAATAAGTCTGCCGGAATCGAGGTGAACGGAAACGGAGGTACTCTGAAATACGTTTTCAGTCCCAACATGAAAGCCAGATTCATTGCTCAAGCATCGCTGGCCAGAATAGAAAACGACGAGGTTATGGTTGATGCCCCGGCTTGGTTGGGTGGTGATCCGGATCAGTTCGACTACGTCCGTTATTCCAGCCTAACTCGCACTGTAGCCAAAGGATCCGCCATATTCACCTATCAACCGGATCGCAAATATCGGGTATCCATTTCCGCCGGTTACGAAGGAATCCAGAGAGACGATTATCCTTACTATGAGGCCAAGGAGATGACCACCAAGATCAAGGCCTCGGTAGGGGGGAAATACCGACCCAGTTCCAAATTCTGGGGGCGATTCAAATATTCGTTTGAAAACACCAAGAATCCTGCTCCCTACAACCAGTTGTTCGAGAAGTCGGCCAAGAACGAGGAGGCGAATTACTATTACTACGAACGCGAGGATATACGTTACGGCGACGTAACCAACCGTCCAACCAATCAACATGATGCGGATGTAACCTTAAACTTTCGTCCTGACTTAAAGGTGAGCCTCTCCATGAATCTGAAGGCCAGCTTGGAGACGAACGATGAAAACACCAATTTGGATTACGAGAGAATCATGCTTAAGCCACAGCTCTCGGCAACACTCAGTCCGGATCCGCGTTGGGAACTGTTTGGCAATGTGAGTTACAATCGGGACAAGTCGACTGGCCTGATAACGGTGGCAATGATGGACGGGTGAGGGGGGATTGTTTCAGCCACAGGTAGTGGCTCCAAGCACTATGGTTCGTTCTTTGCCGAAACCGAATATGTAAACGATGCCGTTTCGTTTTCAGGCGCTGTCTTGTTCCTGCCCACTCAGAAACTGAACTTGAGCCTTAACGGTAGCTACGTCGACTCCAAAGGTAGTATGGAGATGGGGACGATGCCTGATGTTCCTCAGGAGGTAACCGATAACATCGCTGCCGCAGATTATGATTTCAGTTCAATGGACCAATATTCCGATCTGGCCTATAAGCAGTTCAATGTCTCGGTAGGTGCAGAATACGCCATCTCTCCGAGAGTCTCTCTCACTGCGGATGCTGCTTACATCGATTTGACCGATGATAAGGGGTATGTCTACGGCATTGAGTCAGGCTCAATTTATGTCGTTCGAACTGGGGTAAAAATAGGTTTCTAAAGCGAAGTCCAAAGCGCTCTATGATTCGAACCGAACGGTTTGCTCAAGCCGTTCGGTTTCTTTTTTGATGCACCGACATCAAGAAATACCAAATTTTTCTTGACAAGCTATGAGGGGAAATATAAATTAAGATCAATTGTGTATGGTTTTTTGTTTTATCGCCAAGAAGTATTTAGGATGTAAAGGGTCCTGAATTTATGAGCACTCCGGTAGAGAGTAAATTATTTCTTGATCTTTGCCAGCAGTTAGCTGAAGCCAAATCTGCTTTCCGAGCCAGGCATCTGGAGGATGTGAGAATCCAAGACAAGGAGATTCAAAAGAGAGTCGAAAAAAGCAAATCCTTGTTGGATTTACAAAAACTGGATGCAGAAGCAAATTTACTGGATGATTTTTTCAATGATCTGTTTCCCATCTTGAAAAACAACGAATTCTTCAACCGGGAAGAAATCGAGAGATTCCTCACCTGCAAGGATAAAATAGAGTTAACAGAGCTGACCCAACCGATTCTCACCGGGGATTTTAAAAGTCTGAAATCTCTGTCCGGACGGTTCAATGTGGGGGCGGATTTTCTTTTATTTGTTGGAATGAACTTGAGCCAAGTCTTGCTTGAGTTATACGCTGAGAAACTCAAAGAAAAGGTGGATTTGGAAAACTGGCTTAAGGGGGATTGTCCGGTTTGCGGGAGTTATCCCTGCATTGAAAAGCTGAGAAGGGATGACGGCAAAAGGATACTGCGGTGCAGTTTCTGCGGTACCGAGTGGTCCTTCAAAAGGATCATGTGTCCTTTCTGTGGCAACGAAGATCACAACAGCTTAAGATATTTCTTCGTAGAGGAAGACTCATCTACTGAGAGAGATGCTTTTCGGGTGGATGTATGTGATAAATGCAAAAACTACATCAAGACACTGGATGAGAGAAAGTTACCTGAATCTCAAAAACTTAATTTACATCTGGAAAATTTTAAAACCCTGTATTTGGATGTGTTAGCTCAAAAGGATGGTTACGTTAGTCCCACCTACTGGATGATTGGACCATCTGAGGTTTTATTTGTCTGAGAATTCATGTGAAAGAAATCACAAAATGTAAGCTTTTTAAACAGAATCTCGGAGGGAGGTGAGATTTTATGAAAAGTGCAAGATATGCCATCATATTTATGGCAATCGTGCTTTTAATATTTGTCTGGGCGTTTGCGCAGACGTCCAAGGAACCAGCTACCGAGAAGGAGGAACCCACAGCTTTTCAGACCAGATGTTCAATTTGTCACTCCCTGGAGGAGGTAAGAGTGGGGATAGATAAATTGATCACCGACATGCACGAAAAGGCGGGAATAAAGATCAGCCAGGAGTCCTTGAAGGAGATTGAGGCAACCTTTACACTGCTTCCCTTGGAGGATCCTCACAAGGGTCTCTTTCAGGAAAGGTGCGGCAAATGCCATTCCCTGGATAAGGTGGTCATGGCTCATCAGACCAAAAGCGATGCTGAGATGAATGAGATCATCGCAAGGATGGCAAAGAAGGAGAAATCCGGAATCTCCAAGGAGGAAATAGAGAAGATTCACCAGTCCATGATGATTTTAAACGAGATTTACGAACCGGACGTCGAATTGAAGAAAGAAGAGAAGAAATAAAACTAAAAACGGTTAAGGAGGTGAAGACATCACATGGAAATCTCAAGAAGAGGTTTTCTAAAAATCTCCGGTGGAGTAACGACTGGGGCAGTTCTGGGTACCTTCGGAGTTCATCTCAAAAGCTCGCAGGCATATGCTCAAACGCTGAAGATCAAGTATGCCCAGGAAAGCACCACCATCTGCCCGTATTGTGGGGTAGGTTGCAGCCAGATTGTGTCGGTGAGCAATGGCAAGGTGATCAACATCGAGGGAGACCCGGATCATCCCATCAATCAGGGATCACTCTGCAGTAAGGGAGAGGCTCTGATTCAGGTGGCAAACAACGAGAGAAGGATGACCAAAGTTCTCTACAGAGCACCCTTCAGTGACAAGTGGGAGGAGAAGACCTGGGATTGGGCTTTGCCCGAGATCGCCAAAAGAATAAAGAAGACCAGGGACGAGAATTGGATGACCAAGGATTCCCAGGGACGGGTGGTTAACCGGGTGGAAGCCCTGGCCGGTTTGGGTGGAGCTGCTTTGGACAACGAGGAGTGCTATCTCTGGTCCAAGCTGGCACGTGCTCTGGGTATAGTCTACCTTGAACATCAGGCCCGCATATGACACTCTGCCACAGTCGCCAGTTTGGCGGAAACTTACGGCAGAGGCGCTATGACCAATCACTGGATCGATATCAAGAACGCAGACTGTGTGATGATCATCGGTTCAAACGCTGCAGAAAACCATCCCATATCCTTCAGATGGGTCGGCAAGGCCATGGAGAACGGCGCCAAGCTTATAAGCGTCGATCCCCGGTTCACCCGCACCTCAGCCAGAGCCGACATTTACGCACCCATA
This sequence comes from uncultured Ignavibacteria bacterium, assembly GCA_964406715.1. Classification (GTDB taxonomy): domain Bacteria; phylum Zixibacteria; class MSB-5A5; order MSB-5A5; family SM1-73; genus SM23-73-3. Next base: position 8,408 of record CAYOSZ010000047.1, read on the forward strand.
AGGTCGGGAAGCGATATCGCCTTCGTCAATGGGCTGATGCACTACATCACAGAGAATAATCTCTACAACAGGGATTATCTGGTTGATCATACCAATGCCAGCTTTCTGGTCAATCCGAAGTTTGGATTCTCAGATGGTCTGTTCACCGGCTATGATGCAGCCAAGAGAATGTACGCCAAGGACACCTGGCAATACCAACTGGATGAGAATGGAATGGTCAAGAGAGACCCGACCTTGCAAGATCCCAACTGCATACTCCAGCTTTTGAGGAAACACCTGTCCAGATATACTCTGGAGAAGGTTGCCAGCATCACCGGCTGTCCTTCGGAGTTGTTCGTGGAGGTGGCTAAGACCTACGGCGCAACCGGAGCTAAAGAGAAGTCCGGAACCATCCTGTACGCCATGGGTACCACCCAGCATACGGTGGGAACGCAGAATGTGCGGACTTACGCCATGTTACAACTCCTGCTGGGGAATGTGGGTGTGGCTGGTGGTGGAATCAATGCACTCAGAGGGGAGTCCAACGTGCAAGGTTCCACGGATTATGCTTTGCTGTTTCACATCATCCCGGGATATCTCAAAACTCCCAGAGTGGAAAACCAGAGCTTGGCAGAATATCTGGAAGCTTGGACACCCAAGTGGAACGATACCAAGAGTGCTAATTGGTGGCAGCATACCCCCAAGTACACGGTAAGCCTGCTCAAAGCCTTCTGGGGAGATCATGCCACCAAGGACAACGATTTCGCTTATCAGTATATGCCCAAGGTGAGCGGTAACTACTCGCATATCTCAATGTTCGAGGCTATGTATGACGGTGTCATAAAGGGTTTGGTCTGCATGGGCCAGAATCCAGCGGTGGGCGGACCCAACGTTGAGAAGGAAAGAAAAGCTCTCCACAAATTGGACTGGTTGGTGGCTGCGGATCTGTGGGAGACCGAAACGGCGGCTTTCTGGAGTGCTCCCGGAGTTGATCCCAAGAAGATAGGGACGGAGGTCTTCATGCTTCCCGCGGCTGCCTCCATGGAGAAGGAGGGGAGTATCACCAACAGCGGACGCTGGATGCAATGGCGGTATCAAGCAGTTCATCCCCCGGGAGATGCCAAGTCCGATCTGTGGATATTAGATCAGTTAGGCAAGGAGCTGAAGAAGCTTTACCAGGCCGATTCTGGGCCTTTCCCCGATCCCATAGTTCATCTGAATTGGAACTACGGACCGGGCAGGGAGGAACCGAACGTGCATGCGGTGGCTAAGGAGATCAACGGCTACGATCTGACCACCGGCAAGCTGATGGCATCCTTTGCCGGGCTCAAGGACGACGGAACCACCTCCTCGGGCAACTGGCTGTACTGCGCCAGCTACACGGAAAATGGTAACATGGCTGCCCGGCGAGATCCTACTGTTCACGGTTATATCGGAGGAACCCATGTTTGAGATTATCCGCCTGTTAAACTGCAAG